>JANJUH010000360.1 GCA_024710675.1 Lysobacterales bacterium | reverse complement strand
GCAGGGGGCAGGGGGCAGGGGGTCAAGCTTGCGGCAACAACGGACCCTTTCGCACGCTCGGTCCCCTGCCCCTTGCCCCGCGCCCCTGGTGCGATGCAAAAAGCTGAGCACCGGCCCTTGGTTCACTCGATCCCCGGCAAGGCCGCTCGCAGCAGTGTCACGACGCGCTGCATCGCCTCGTGCAGGGTCGCCTCGATCTCGGCCATCGTGATCACATCGGGGCCGCGGCCGGCGGCCCAGTTGGCGACGACGGCCAGCGTCGCGTAATCGATGCCGGCTTCGCGCGCCAGCGCCGCTTCCGGCAGCGAGGTCATGCCGACCAGGTCGCAGCCGTCGCGCTGCAGGCGCACGATCTCCGCGCGCGACTCCAGGCGCGGGCCCTGCGTGACCGCGATCACGCCGCCATCGTGCACCGCCAGCCCGGCGCCGACGGCGGCCTCCAGCAGGACCTGGCGCAGCGCCGGCGTGCAGGGATCGGTGAAATCGATGTGCTCGACCGCCTCGCCCTCGACATCGCTGAAGCTGGACAGCCGGCCGTGGGTGTAATCGACCATCTGCTCGACGACGGCGATCGCACCGGGGCCGGCCCAGTCGGCGATGCCACCGACCGCATTCACGGCAACGATCTGGCGCACGCCGAGCTGGCGCAGCGCATCGATGTTGGCGCGGTAGTTGACCCGGTGCGGTGCAATCCGGTGCGGCACGCCGTGACGTGCCAGGAAAGCGACCTCGCGTCCCGCCAGCGTCCCAAGCAGGACCTCGCCGGAGGGCTCGCCGAAGCGACTCGTCAAGGCGCGCCGCTCGGCCGCCGCGAACTCGGGCAACCGACCCAGGCCGGTGCCGCCAATGATCCCGACCGGCCCGCCGCTCACAGCGCGTAGATCCCGAACAGGTTGCGGCCCTGCTCGTCGTAGTCCATGCCGCAGCCGAAGACGTAGCGATCAGGCACCCTCAGGCCGACGAAATCGGCCACCAGGCCCGGCACGCAACGATCGTGATCCTTGCGCGTCAGCACCGCGATCAGCACCTTGGTTGCGCCCTCGGCGAGCGCGTACTCGCGCAGCGCCGCCAGCGTGTCGCCCTCGTCGAGGATGTCATCGACGAAGAGCACCGTTCGGCCCTTCAGTTGGTTGCGCGGCCTGGCCCGCCAGTGCAGCTCGCCGCCCTGGGTCTCGCCGCGGTACCGGGTGACGTGCACATAGTCGAAATCGAGGTCGATGCCCACCCGCGGCGCCAGCATGCCCGCCGTGATCAGTCCGCCGGTCAGCACGGTGATGTAGACCGGACGCTCGCCGGCCATGCGCTCGGTGATCTCCACCGCCATGCGGTCGATCGCGGCCTCGATGGTCGCGCGATCGTGGATCAGGTCGGCGGTCTGCATCACCTCGGCGAGGCTGCGTTTGCTGGTCATCAGAGGCTTCCTTCGAGCAAGTCGGCCAGCCTAGCGAGCTCCCCGGCCCAAGTCGAGCGCTCGCGGGCCCGCAGCAGCGCGGCGCGCGGATGGCCGCGCAGCTTGCGCGCTACGCTGGCTCCCGCTTTCCACCCGAGCCGGCGCGCCGCTTCGACCGCAGGCCCGGCCAGCTCGGGCGCGCAGGCCAGCACCAGATCGCAACCCGCCTGCGCATGCCGGGCCAGGCGTTCGAGCACCGCACCGATGTGTGCTCCCGCGGTCATGCCGATGTCGTCGCTGACCACCACGCCACGGAAACCCAGCCCGCGGCGCAGCACGTCGCGGATCCAGAAGCGTGAGTAACCGGCAGCCTCGGGCGCCGCCTGCGGATACTCCACATGGCCCATCATCACCGCACGCGCGCCGGCCTCGATGGCCACAGCGAAAGGCAGCAGGTCCTCCTCGAAGATCCGGACAAGCGGACGATCGTCGATCGCGCGGTCGGTGTGGGTATCGGCCAGCACGCTGCCATGGCCGGGGAAGTGCTTGATCGTGGCCGCCATGCCGGCGCGCTGCAGCGCATCGACATAGATCGCTCCGAGTTCGGCGCAAACGAGCGGATCCGGATCGAAGGCGCGATCACCGATCGCCAGGTTGCCGCGCCCCAGGTCCACCACCGGAGCGAAACTCAGGTCGACGCCATCGGCCATGACCTCGGTCGCCACCAGCGTCGCATGCAGGCGCGCCGCGCGCCGCGCTGCTGCCGGATCACGGTGGTGGCGCTGGCCGATCGCCGCGAGTGGCGGCAAGGCGCTGTAGCCAGAGCGGAAGCGCTGCACACGCCCGCCTTCATGATCGACGGCGATCAGCGCATCCGGCGCGGTAGCGCGGATTGCATCGGTCAGATTGCGCAACTGTGGGCGATCACGATAGTTGCGGGTGAACAGGATCACGCCGGCAAGCGCGGGATCGGCCAGCAGGCGCGCCTCCCCGGCCTCCAGTTCGGTGCCGGCAATGCCGATCAGCAATGCGCTCATGCCACCTCCCAGCGGGTGTAGGGATGCGCGACCAGATTCGAGTTGTAGTAGCGCGCATCGTCGGTGACTTCCGCGCCCAGCCAGGCCGGGCGCTCGAAGCATTCGTCCGGGTGCGCCAGCTCGATCTCGGCCACGATGAGCCCGCGGTTGTCGCCGGCGAACTCGTCGATTTCCCACAGGTGGGCGCCCTGGCGGACGAGGTGGCGGGTCTTCTCGATCACCGCCCCGTCGGCGAGGCTGGCCAGCATCGCCTCGCCGTCGACCAAGGGAATCTCGTACTCGTATTCCTGCCGGCTGTGGCCGAGTTCGCGGCTCTTGATGTTGAGCCAGGCACGGCCGCCACCGATGCGCACGCGCACCGAGGCGCGGGTGCCACCGAGATAGCCCTGGGCCAGTCGCTGGCTGGACTCGACCTGCGCCCGCCAGGCCTCGCTGGCGAGCAGGAACTTGCGTTCGATCTCGAGCGCCATGGTCAGATTCTCTCGAAGACCGCCATGCTCTCGACATGGGCGGTATGCGGGAACATGTCCATGACGCCGGCGGCGCGGAAGGCGAACTGGCCACTCGCGCACAGCAGCGCCGCGTCGCGTGCCAGCGTGGCCGGGTGGCAGGACACGTAGACGATGCGCTCGACCGCCTTGCCGGGCAGATAGGAGAAGACCGCTTCCGCGCCGGCACGTGGCGGATCGAGCAGGATGCGGGTGTAGTCGCCCTGCGCCCAGGCGGCCGAACGCTGGTCCTGAGAGAGGTCGGCGACGTGGAAGCTCGTGTTGTCCAGGCCATTGGCACGGGTATTCGCTGCCGCTCGTTCGAGCAGGCCGGCATCACCTTCCACGCCGACGACCGACGCCACCCGTCGCGCGATCGGCAGGGTGAAATTGCCAAGACCGCAATAGAGATCGAGCACCCGGTCGGCGGGCCCGGCCTGCAGGTGCTCGAGCGCCTGCGCGACCATTGCCTGGTTGATGCCGTCGTTGACCTGCACGAAGTCGAGCGGCCGATAGGCGATCTCGATGTCGCCATCGACGCGGTAGTGCAGCGTCGGCAGCTCGCCACCATCGAGCGCGACCAGGCTGTCGATGCCGGCCGGCTGCAGCACGAACTCGACCCCGTGCTGCGCCGCGAAGGCCGCCAGGCGCTCGCGGTCCGCCGCGGTCAGCGGCGCCATCACCCGCAACACCAGCACCACGCGCTCGGCCGCCGCCACCTCGATCTGTGGCAAGGCTTCGCGGACCGACAGCCCGCCGATCAGCTCCGCCAGCGCCGCGATCAACCCGCCGACCCGCGCATCGAGCACTTCGCAGCGGCTGATGTCGGCCACGTAGCGGCCGTTGTCCTCGCGAAAACCGACCAGCACCCTGCCCTTCTTCGCCACATGACGCACCGACAGCCGGCCCTTGCGACGGTAGGCCCAGAGATCACGCTGCAGCGGCGGCAGCACACGCTCGGGCTGCACCTTTCCGATGCGCTCCAGCGCCGCCAGCAACTGCGCCTGCTTGGCCGCAATCTGCGCTGCCGGCGCCTGGTGCTGCAGGCTGCAACCCGAGCACACGGAGGCATGTGCGCAAAGCGGATCGACGCGGTCAGGGCTGGCCTCGAGCACCTCAGCCAATTCGGCGTCGTCGTACTGGCGATGGCGCTTCAGTAACCGCGCCCGTACCCGCTCGCCAGGTAGCGCGCCGGAGACGAAAACGGCCTTCTCGCCCGCACGCGCGACGCCGCGGCCGTCGTGGGCAAGGTCGACGATGTCGAGTTCGAGGATCGGGTGACGGGTATCCATGGGGCGGAATCTACCTGATCGGATGCGGTGAAGCGGGGCTGGGGGCTGGGGCACGACGGCACGAGGGCACGAGGGCACGAGGGCACGAGGGCACGAGGGCACGAAGCCACGAA
>JANJUH010000238.1 GCA_024710675.1 Lysobacterales bacterium | reverse complement strand
CGGCTTCCGACGGGGCGCCGACGCACCGCGGCGCAACGTGAGGGTGCCGACCCATGCGAGCACTGATATCCATCGCCATTCCCGGGCCAAGCGCATGTGCAAACCGACCCGCCGTTCCAAGCCCCTCTCCCCTGGTGGGAGAGGGGTTGGGGAGAGGGGGAAGCACGGCGCGGACCACCAGCCCTACGGTCGAACCATCCATCGCCAGCCCGGCCTGACATCAGCACGGGACCGCGCCTTGAACCCAACCCCACGCCTTCTACCCCAGGGAGACCACCGATGACCCGCCTGTACTCCGATGCCGATGTGCAACCCGACGCGCTGAAAGGCCAGCGCATCGTCATCCTGGGCTATGGCAGCCAGGGCCGCGCCCAGGCGCTGAACCTGCGTGATTCCGGCTTCGATGTCGTCCCGGCGCTGCGTCCCGGCGGCAAGACCTGGGCCCAGGCCGAGGCCGACGGCTTCAAGCCGAAGGAGCCGCGCGCGGCGCTGAAGGACGCGCACGTGATCTCCTTCCTGCTGCCCGACACCGCGCAGCCCAAGGCCTACGCCGAATGGGTGGAGCCGAATCTCAAGGCCGGCACGCTGCTGATGTTCGCGCACGGCTTCAACGTGCACTACGGCACCATCAAGCCGCCGAAGGATGTCGATGTCGCGCTGGTCGCGCCGAAGGCACCGGGCAAGCTGGTGCGCCGCCAGTACGAGGAAGGCCGTGGCGTGCCCAGCCTGATCGCGGTCCACCAGGATTCCACTGGCACCGCCAAGGCGCGTGCGCTGGCCTGGGCCTGGGGTGTGGGTTCCGCCCACGCCGGCGTGCTCGAGACCACCTTCGCCGAGGAAACCGAGACCGATCTTTTCGGCGAGCAGGCCGTGCTCTGCGGCGGCGCGACGGAACTGGTGCAGGCCGGCTTCGAAACGCTGGTGCAGGCCGGCTACCAGCCGGAAGTGGCCTACTTCGAGGTGCTGCACGAACTCAAGCTGATCGTCGATCTCTTGTACGAAGGCGGCATGGCGCGCATGCACCAGTTCATCTCCGACACCGCCAAGTACGGCGACCTGACCCGCGGCCCGCGCGTGGTCAACGGCGCCGCGCGCAAGGCCATGCGCGAGATCCTCGAGGAAATCCGCGACGGCCGCTTCGCGCGCGAGTGGATCGCCGAGAACGAGAACGGCTGCCCGAACTACAAGGCGCTGCTCGAACGCGACCTCGCCCACCCGATCGAGTCGGTCGGCAAGCGCCTGCGCGCGCGCATGAGCTGGCTGAACCAGGCGCCGTCCGACAAGGCGGCCTGATCGTCAGAGGAACAACGGACCCGGCGTGCGAGCGCCGGGTCCGGGGATGCACGCGCCGTATCACCCCGCCGGGGTGGTCACCGCGGCCAGCAGAGCCAGACCCATGAGCAGGGCGGCAGCGCCCAACCATGGAGTGAAGCGGAGCGCCTTCGGCACCATCCTGCTCGCGAATTGCCGGTGCCACTGCCAGGGCACGACCGCCATGGCCAGCGTCGTGGTGACGAGCACCGCCGCGATCACCTGGAAGGCCAGTGGAGCAGCCATGCGTTCGGCGCCGACCCAGAAAGCGGCAGCAACCAGGATCCGAACCGCCAGTTCCGTGACATGGAGAGGCAGGCTCGACGCGAAGCCGAGCAGGAAACGCTGGGCACTGGACGGGGCGACCAAGGCCGTCACGCCGAGGCCGAGCAGGAAAAAGGCGGTGGCGACGATGACGGCCACGCCCATCGATTCGATCATCATCTCACCATCGGCGCCCGGGTGCCGTCAACGACACCGCCGCAGGACAACCGGCCCCTCCCGGACAGGTCAGAGCGAGGCCACCGGCGCCACATCCTCGATCTTCAGGCCCTCGTAGCCGAAAGGCAGGCCGCGAATAATGCGGATCGGCTCCTCGCGCTTGATCATCTCGCCAGCCCAGATCTCCTGGTGGTCGTCCTCCGCGCTGCCATCCGGCCGCCGCATGCGAATGATCCACGGATAGAGTCGCGAGGCTGAGGATTGACTGGACACCACGGCAATCGAGCCATCGGAGAGCTCGACCAGCGAGCCCGTCGGATAGACGCCCAGAGACTGGAAGAACTGCTCCAGCACTTCACCCGGGAACGCGCTTTCCCGCATCTGGTAAAGAATCCGCTGGGCCTCCTGCACCGTGTGCTCCGGCGCGTGGGCACGCCGGTTGCGCAGTGCATCGAAGGCATCGACGATCTGCAGCATGAAACCCATCAGCGAGATCTTGTCGCCACGGACGCGTCGCGGATAGCCATCACCATCAAGGCGCTCATGGTGGTGCGTGATCGCGAGCACCGCATCGATGTCGACGAAGCCGGACTGGTTGAGGTACTCGAGCCCGGTCAGGACATGCTCCTCGATGGTGACCCGCGTGTCCTCGTCGGCCGGCTGGCGATTGATGTAGTAGTTCTGGTCCAGCCGCCACATGCCGATGTCGCACAACAAGGCCGCCTTGGCGAGCGACAACAGCACCTCCGGCGGGAAGCAGAGAAAACGCGAATAGCTCAGGAGCAGGGCGCAGCAGTTCAAGGGGTGAGCCACCGGGTAAGACTCGCGGTGGCGCTGGGCCACCAGCCACATCGACGCGTCGGGGCCACGAACCACGCTCTCGATCACCGCAACCACCGCGGCATCGAGCTCTGCGACCGGATAGGGCTTGCCCGCGCGCGCCTTGGCGATGCCTGAACTGACCACCGTGCGCAACTGTCGCCAGGCGTTGCTGGCGCGGGCCAGCTCCTGCGAAGTGCGGAGTGGTGGGCCGTATTCGACCGGAATCAGGATCGGTCGATCGGGACCGCGCATGAAGCGGAAGCCCATGCGATCCAGGCGTTCGAGGGCATCTGGCCGCGTCAGCGGCTGAACCTCCTGGTAGCGGATCGGACGGTCCACCCGCCGGTCGGCGACCCGCCTACGCTCGTCGACGAACACGGCGTTGCAGTACTGACAGAGCTCCAGGATCTGGTCGTCCGACTCGATCTGGAAGCCCTGGAAACTGAAGGGCGTGCCCTCCCAGGGCCGATCCAGCCGACAGACATACATGCCCACCCGCAGGTGGCCGACCGGCGTCTCCACCTCGACTCGCTCGAGCTGAGCCATGACCCCTCCGGACCCCCGTCCCTGGGACAGCATAGCCCCAAGGCCGTACGCCCCTCCACCCCGCGTTAACTCGGCTGCCGCAAGGGTGTAGCCTTTGGCTCTCCAGGCACACGGCGGCGCTGACGGAAGCGTCCGGGAGGCTCTCCAGTGGACGAGGCCAGTTGTGAGGTTGTTTTCAGGGGCAAGATCCTCTCGGGCCGCGATCCCGAGCGCGTGAAGGCAGAACTGGCGCGCGTGCTCTCGCTGGATGCCGCAGCCATCGATGCCTTGTTCGTGTCGCCAAAGACCGTGCTGGGCAGCGGACTGTCCCGCAGCGCGGCGCAAGCGCTGCGCGAACGCCTGATGGACGCGGGCATCATGGTGGCCGTGATGTCCGGCTCGGCCCAAGCCAGCGTCTCCGCCCAGCCCGCAAGCACCAGCGTCACTGCGGCCACCGGCGAGACCGCGGCAGCAGCACCCGGTGCGCCAATGGAACTCAGCCTGTCCGAGGCCGGCACGCCCTTGGGCGAGGCACACGCGTTCGAAGCACCCACGGTCAAGCTGCGCGGCCTGCGGATCACCAAGGCCAGCGAACACGGCCGCGCCGAACCGGTGCCGGAAGCACCGAGGATCAGGGAACTCGAGGCCGACGTCGAGGCTGGCGCCGGGGAGCAAAAGGAACGAAGCGAGTTCGTCAGACTGCTGCTCAAGGAACGCCGCTGATCCGCGGCGTGCGGTGCGCGCTGCGCACCGTCGCGCTCTATCGTACGAACCTCAGCATTCCGCCTCGCCGTCGGTGCGATTCGCTGCGCTCATCGGCACCCTACTCTCCCAGCGTCTGCTTGAGCGCCCGGTACCAATCGCTGACCAGCACCCCGCGCGGATCGCGGCGTTCCTTTTCGGCGACGAAGGCGTCGATCGCCGGATAGGCCGCGCGCAGCTGCTGCGCCGTCGCATGACGGTGGTAGGTCAGGTAATAGCTGCCGCCAAAGGCGAGCGCGGCGTCGATCAGGCGGCGGAAGTCGGCGGCGGCCTTCGCGCGGCCGGCTGGATCGTGGGCGACATGCAGGTTCAGCACCACGCACGCCGAGTCCTGACGAGCCCAGGCGAGCACGGTCTCTTCGTCGCGGCGGATCAGGCGCACCGTGCCGTAGACGATGTCGACCCGGTGCTCGCGGCATTCGCCGGCGATGCGGGCGAGGAAGGCGGCGAGCTGCTCGAGCGGGACGTAGAGCTCGGTGATCACCTCCGACCCGCAGTGACCGAGACGGCGGTCGATGTCGGCGTGGTAGCCATCGAGATAGACGCCGAACTGGTGGTCGTCGCTGGCATAGCGCTGGCCGTCGGTGGCGAGGTAGAAGCGGCTGTAGCGCTCGAAGGCGGCGCGCTTGTCGACATGTGCCAGCCACATCAGCTCGCGCCAGTCGCGTGCCGAGAGTTGCAGGGCCGGATCCTCTTCAGGCATCACGCCGCCATCCGGGTGGTAGCAAGCGTAGACGCCGAGGTCGAGGAAGTCCGCGCTGTCGGGGTCGATCGAGAACTGGAAGTCGCCGTAGCGCGCGCCGGCGGCGATCGAATCGCGGAAAGCCTGGGCGAGTTCGTCGCGGCGCGCCAGCCGTACCCGCCGCACCAGCGCTTCGCGGCGCACCAGGCGCAACTCGAGGTCGGTGACGACCCCGAACAGGCCATAGCCGCCGACCGCGTGGGCGAACAGCGCCGGCTCGCGCTCGCGGTCGACCAGCGCCACACGACCGTCGGGCAGCACCATGCGGAAGCGCTCGAGGTCGGCCACGAAGGGCGGGCAGTCGAGCCCGCGGCCGTGGATGTTCGAGCCGAGCGCGCCGCCCAGGCTCAGCTTGTCGGCGCCGGTCTGCTTCTGCCGGATCGCCCAGCCGCTGCCATCGGCGCGCCGGCGCGCGGCCAGGAAGGCCTGCAGCTCCGGCCACAGCGTGCCGGCGCCGACGCGCACGAGACCCGCTCCCGCGTCGTAATCGAGCACGCCGCGCAGGCCGCGCGTGTCGAGCAGCCAGCCACCCTCGGCCCACTGCTGGCCGCCCATCGCGTAGCCGGCACCGGCGATCGCGACGCGCTGGCCGGCGCGCGTGGCCCGGCCGAGCAGGTCCGCGACTTCCGCTGCGTTGCGCGGCCGCTCGATGCGCGCGTGGCAGGTCGGGTTCAAGCCCCCGTGCACATCGTTGCGCCAGAGCCCGCGATCCCCTGAGTCTCCGTCCATCTGCACTGCTCCGCCTGTGGTGTGGCCCTCAGGCTCGGCGCAGCGAGGAGCGGCTCGCAAGCCTCATCACCAGAGTATCGTTTGACGATACCTACAGGCCTGCCAGGAGCCACCGTCGATGGATGAGTCGATCACCACACCCAATGCGCGCCCACTGATCGAAGCGATGAAGCAGGCGCTGCGTCGCGAAGGGCTGACCTATGCGCAGTTGGCACCGCGGCTGGGCTTGTCCGAGGCCAGCGTCAAACGCCTGTTCTCGCAAGGCCGCTTCACGCTGGCGCAGGTGCTCGCGATCTGCGCGGCGACCGGCACGGAACTCGCCGACCTCGCTGGCGCATCGCGCCGCCGCGCCGTCGAGAAACGCGAGCTGAGCCTGGCGCAGGAACGCGCGCTGGCCGACGAACCGCGCCTGCTGCTGCTCTTCCACCTGCTCGCGCAGGGCCGCTCCATTGCCGAGATCGCGCGTGATTACCACTTGCGGGGCACCGAAGCCACCCGCCTGCTCGCCCAGCTCGACCGCCTGAAACTGATCGACTGGCTACCCGGCGACCGCGTGCGCCTGAAGGTGCCCCGCGATTTCGCCTGGCGCAGTGACGGGCCGGTGCGCCGCCGATACGGACCCGAGGTGCTGAAGGAGTTCCTGCTCGACCGCTTCCGCGGCGAGCGCGCACTGCTGCGCTTCGAGGTGCGCGAGCTGAGCGAGGCTTCGCTGCAACTGCTCCGGCGCAAGCTCGAGAAGCTGGCCCACGAAGTGGCCGAGCTGGCCGAACTCGATGCCGCGCTGCCCAGCGAGCGCCGCATCAGCACCGGTGTGGCGGTCGCGATCCGGCCGTGGGTGTATTCGCTGGCGACGGCTTTGAAGGCGGTGCCCTAGGTTCCGGGACCCGATGGAAGCTGGCACAAGGCGAGGATGTAGGGTGTGGTGAGCGCAACGAACCGCACCGTCGTTGATGCGGGATGGTCCGGTGGTGCGGTTCCCTTCGTCCACCGCAGCCCACGAATGCGGGAGCCGGGACCCGGTCAAGGCTCACATGGCGCGGAGGACTCGTGCCCTCCGCGCCATGTCGATCAACTCAACGCACCTCGCACAGGCAGTGCGCGTAGGTGGCGAGCGGGCGCTCCTGCCAGCCTTCGAAGGACTTCAGCTCACGCTGCGCCTGCTCGTACTGCGGGCGCATGAAGGCCGGGATCGTGGCCTTGGCGATCTCGCTGCGCAGGATGGCACCGGCGCGACCGCTCATGCCGGAGAGGAACTTCTGAAAACCGGTCTTTTCCTTTTCGACGTACACGAACTTGTAGTCCGCGCTGATGCCAGCCCGCTCTGCCGCGTTGGCAATGGCATCGTTGAGGCCGCCGATCTGGTCGACCAAACCGCGCTCGAGCGCCTGCTGACCGCTCCAGACGCGACCTTGGGCGATCTGGTCGATCTCCTCGGGCGTCTTGCCGCGCGATTCGGCGACCTTGCCGATGAATTCCTGGTAGCCGTTGTTGATCACCGACTGCAGCAAGTCGCCCAGGCGCGGGTCGAGCGGACGGGTGGGATCCATCGCACCGGCGAGCCACGTGGTCGTGGTGCCACCGGTGTGCACGCCGATCTTGTCCATGGTCTCGCTGGCATCCGGGAACAGTCCGAAGATGCCGATCGAGCCGGTGAAGGTCGTGTGCTCGGCGTAGATCGCGTCGGAGGTCATCGAGATCCAGTAG
>JANJUH010000205.1 GCA_024710675.1 Lysobacterales bacterium | reverse complement strand
GTAGATGCGGCCGCTCTGCTCCAGCGGTTGCAGCAGCGCCTCTGCCTCGGCATCACGGCCCAGCAACATCAGCAGGTGCCAGCGCGTCGAGAGTTCGGCGGCGGCTGGATCCGCGAGCGCTGCCTCGACCGGCGCGCGACGTCCCTCGACGCAATCCTGGCGCGCGCCAGGGATCAGCAACCACTCGGCCAGGCCATCGGCAAACCAGCCCTGATCGCCGCCGGGCTGAAATCGGCGAAGGGCAACACCGCGATCGACTTGTCGCTGATCTGCGCCTCACTGGGAGCTCCCTCCATCGCGGCACTCGCCACCGGTGTAGCCGCGCTTTCAGTGCTCGTCGATGGACCACGGAGCATCAGCGCGCCGACGATCAGCAGCAGCACGATCACCGCGATGTCGAGCCGGCGGGCGGTGACATCGCTGATGCTCTGCGAGCGGTCGATCTCGTTCTCGCGCTTCAGGCCCTCCGGCGTCAGCTCGAAGACCCAGCTGAAGATCAGCGTCGGCACGAAACCCAGCGCCAACAGACCGACCAGCACCTTCATCACCCACTCGGGCGCCTCGAATACCGGCAGCAAGGTGTCGGCGACCTGCACGATGAGCCAGGCACCGACCAGGTACAGCCCGGCCATGCGGATGACGTTGCGGCGCTTGAGCTCGGCGAGAAAGTTCAAAGGAGTGTCGCCACGTCGGGGTGGAGGGCCGCCAGCGCACGATCCAGCGTGGCGAGCCTTGCGCCGTGTCGACGGGCGAGTGCCGCAAGGTAGGCGTCGGTGACCTGGCGATGGCCGCGGATGGCTGTCCAGGGGAGGTCCAGCGCCGGCACGTCATCGGGGATGAAACGGTGCCGCGGATGCGCACAGATGGAAGCCAGCACGGCCACGCCATCGGTGAGCGCCAGCGTTGGGTCGATCTGCGCCAGCACGCGGATGAAGCCGGTCTGCGTGATCGGGCAGGTGGCGAACTCGGTGCGCTCTTGAACGAACCAGCGCTCTACCGTCGCCTTGCCTTCATGCTCGCGAGCGCCCAGCGCAATCAGCACGTTGACGTCGAGCAGAATCACGGGGATTCCAACAATGCGGATACTTCGGCACTGGAGATCGGACGTCCGACGCTCAGGGTCATCAAGCCGGTCTGCGCGCTGGGTGCCAATGTCGACGCGGGCGCAGCGGCGCCCCTGCCCTCCAGAGCGATATCGGTCAGTTCCGCGATCAAGCGGCCCAGACTGATCGAGCGCTTTTCCGCCAGCGCCTTCAGTTGCGCGTGTTTGGCCTCGGGCAGATCAATGGTTGTGCGCATCGTCATCACTTGCATCACTTGAATCAAGTGCATCATAGCCGCGGAGACCTGACAGAGCGCCCATCGCGAACAGTGCGGTCCGGCGATCACTCGCAGAAGTAATCCCCGTTCTCGAGCTTGCGGCAATGCCCGGGCGAACCAAACTCGTCCCAATAGGCGGCGATGCCGGCTTTGCGCAGGAACTCGGGGAAGGCAGGTGAGGCCCAGACCTGGTTCACGAGGCGCGTACCCATGACTTCGCCGAGGAACAGGGGGTCGTTCGCGGTCGCCTCGTTGGCAAAGAGCTCGAGGCCGCGTTCGATGTCCCCGATCCGCACCAGCGTCAGCGGCACCACCGCGTTGATCCGCGCCGGCTTCGCCGCAAGATAGGCATCGATGATCCGCCGCGACTGCTCGATCGCCGCAGGGTCGCCAACGCGCGCCCCGGCGAAGGCTTGCACCGCCTCCGGCGGCAGGTTGGCGCCGAAGACGGCATTGGTGTCAGCGGTTTCCGCCCTGACTCGCGCCATGTCGCCCCGAGCGAGCGCAACCCATGCCATCGCCACGCCCGTCCAGCGCAAGCCCACCTCGCGCGCGCGCTCGACCATGCGCTCGGCGGCTGCCAGCTCGCCCGCCGAGGCATAGAGCCGCGCGCGCCAGCCCAGGGCATTGGGCAGCAGCGGGTCGATCGCCAAGGTCCGGTCCAGGCGCTGCTCACACTGGTCGATGTAGCCGAGGTAACAGTGGAACAGGGCATCCCACAAGTTCGCGGTCGGATCGCCGGGATCGAGGCGCAGCGCCTCTTCGTAGGCCTTGCGGGCCGTGGCAAAGTCACGCCGGCTCTGGGCGATCACCGCCAGCACGGCATGCGGCTCGGCAAGCGTTGGATCCAGTGCCAGCGCCTGGCGGGCATGGCGACCGGCAATGTCCATCAGGCCCTCGATCTCCGCCGCTACCGCCGTCACGGCCGACAGGTAGTAGAGCGTCGCCAACCGCGAGTGTGCCCGCACGTAGCCTGGATCGAGCTCGATGGCCCTCTGGGCATCGGCTATGCCGGCGCCATAGCGCTCGAAGGAGCGCCGGTTGAACACATCGGTGGCGCGCAGGTAGAGCGCGTACGCCTCCGGATCGGCGGTCCCGGCTGCGACCAGCACATCGCCCTGACCGGCGTTCAAGGCCACCCGCAGCTCGCTGGTGACCCGCCGGGCGATGCGCTCCTGCAGGGCGAACACGTCGGCATCAGTGCCATCGAAGGTCTCGGTCCACATCTGCACGCCGTCGCTGACCCGCAGCAGCTGGGCACTGATGCGCAGGCGCTCGCCCTGCTTGCGCACCGAACCGTCGAGCACGTGTGCCACGCCGAGGGTGCTGCCGATGGTGGCCAGCGATTCGTTGCGACCCTTGAAATAGAAGGACGAGGTGCGACCGGCGACCTTGAGCCCCTCGATCTTCGACAGGGCATTGAGGATTTCCTCGGCCACGCCATCCGAGAAGTATTCGTTGTCCGCATCCGCGCTCATGTTGGCAAAAGCGAGCACGGCGATCGACTTCGGATCGACGCTGACAGGGGCCGTGCCTGCATCGGCAGTTGGCACCGCGTCGACGGCGGCGTCTGCGACCGGCTCGGCGGCCCGGTCCGGTACCGATGCGCGCGACAGCACAAAGCGATCGACGGCGAAGAAGGCCAGCGCGAGCGCCATCACGACCATCAGCACCCGGTCCATGCGCCGCGCCGTCTGCGCGCCGTCTGCCGTGCTGGCGGAAGCCCCCTCGTCGCGCTTCAGGCCCTCCGGCGTCAGCTCGTAGATCCATGAGAACACCAGCGCCGGCAC
>JANJUH010000191.1 GCA_024710675.1 Lysobacterales bacterium | reverse complement strand
GGAACCGGCAGCCAGACGATCACCGCCAGCGAGACCGACCGCAGCGTCGCCATCGACCTCGATTTCGGGCCGATGGGCATCGCGAAGTCCACCTACCGACTCGAGGCCGTCCCCGAGGGCACGCGCGTGACCTGGGGTTTCGACAGCACGCTGTCGGCCAACCCGGTCGAACGCTGGTTCGGCTTGCTGATGGACGACTTCATCGGCGCCGATTACGAGAAGGGCCTCGGCAAGCTGAAGCAGGTGGTGGAGGCGGGACCGCAGTCCTAGGGTGCCGGTGAACGCGATCGGAAGATCGCGCCCGAGGGCGCTCCTACAATGGGTGGGGCGTTGCGAACCGTAGGAGCGCGCTCTGCGCGCGAGGCTAACTGGCCGAGAGGCCAATCCTCGGCCGAAAGGTCCCAGAGCATCCTCGCGGGCGTTCCCAGGTCCCGACTCCCGTCAGTACACCAGCCCCTCGACCTCGCGATAGCGCTGCAGCACGGCCCTGGCCTCGTCTCGCAGGATGTCCTGCTCCACCGCGATGCCGCGGCGGGTGAGCTCGCCGACCCAGTCGGCGGGCAGCGGGCCTTCGTCGAAGCCGGCGAGCGATTCGACGTCCTCGGCGCGGGCGCCGATCAGCAGGCGGTCGATGCCGGCCCAGACGGCGGCGCCGAAGCACTGGCAGCAGGGCTGGGCGCTGGTGGCGAGGATGATCGGCTGGCCGATCTGGTTCAGGCGGAACTGCTGCAGGCGTTGCTGGGCGGTCATGAAGGCCATCATCTCGGCGTGCGCGACCGAGCAGTTCTGCGGCACCACGCGGTTGACGCCGACGCTGACCAGGCGGCCATCGGCGGTGTAGATCGCCGCGCCGAAGGGGCCGCCGCTGCGGCGCTCGACGTTCATCCGCGCCAGTTCGATCGCCAAGCCGACCTGCTCCTCCCGTGTCTCGTAGCGGCGCGCGGGATCGACCAGTTGCTGCACCCAGGCCGGCAGCGTCAAGTGCACCTGGACCGGAATGATCACTTGGCAGCCTTGGCGTAGGAGTCGCGCAGCGTCACTGCGCGGTTGTAGACGACACGCCCGCCGCCGTGGTCGTGGCGATCGGCGACGAAGTAACCGAGGCGCTCGAACTGGAAACGGCTTTCCGGCTCGGCATCGCCGAGGCTCGGCTCCACCCACGCACTGACGATGCGCTTGGAGTCGGCGGCCAGGTGGTCGCGATAGGTCTTGCCCCCAGTGTCATCGTCCGGATCGGCGACCGCGAACAAACGGTCGTACAGGCGCACCTCGGCGGCCACCGCATGGCGCGCCGAGACCCAGTGGATCGTGCCCTTGACCTTGCGATCGGCGGCGGGGCCGCCCGGACGCGAGTCGAGGTCGAGCGTGCAGCGCAGTTCGCTGACCGCATCGCCGTCCTTGACCACATCGACGCAGCGCACGATGCCGACGCCGCGCAGGCGCACCTCGCCACCCGGCACCAGGCGATGGAAGCCCTTGACCGGCATTTCCATGAAGTCCTCGCGCTCGATCCAGAGTTCCGGCGAGAACGGGACCTGGCGCGTGCCGAAGGACTCGTCCTTCGGATGGTTCGGGAAGCTCAGGGCTTCGTCGTGGCCGGCCGGCAGATTGGTGATGACCAGCTTGATCGGATCGAGCACGCCGAAGCGGCGCGGGGCGCTCGCATCCAGCACTTCGCGCACGCAGCCCTCGAGCACGCTGTACTCGATGGTCGCAATCTGCTTGCTGATGCCCATGCGCTCCCAGAAGAGACGAATGGCCGCGGGCGGGAAGCCGCGGCGGCGGGCGCCCGAGAGCGTCGGCATGCGCGGATCGTCCCAGCCAGCGACGATGCCCTCGGTGACGAGCGCGATCAGCTTGCGCTTGCTCATCACCGTGTAGTCGAGATTGCCGCGCGCGAACTCGATCTGCTGCGGGCGCGAGACCGGCATTTCGAGCCCGCGATCGCGAAGCGGCTGGGTCAGGCTCGTATCGCTCACCAGGTCCAGCTGGTCGAGGAACCAGTCATACAGCGGGCGGTGGTCCTCAAACTCCAGCGTGCACAGCGAATGGGTGATGCCCTCGACCGCATCCGAGATGCAGTGCGCGTAGTCGTACATGGGATAGATGCACCAGGCATCGCCTGTGTTCTGGTGCGGCACCTTGCGGATCCGGTAGATCGCCGGGTCGCGCAGGTTGATGTTGGGGCTCGTCATGTCGATCTTCGCGCGCAGCGTGCGCGAGCCGTCGGCGAACTCGCCGGCGCGCATGCGGCGGAACAGATCGAGGTTCTCCTCCACGCTGCGTTCGCGGTACGGGCTGTTGCGGCCCGGCTCGGTCAGGGTGCCGCGGTGCTCACGCACTTCATCCGCCGTGAGGTCGCAAACGAAAGCGCGGCCGAGGCGGATGAGCTTCTCGGCGCAGAGGTAGAAGACCTCGAAGTAGTCCGAGGCGTGCAGCAGTCGCTTCCACTCGAAACCCAGCCAATGCACGTCGGCCTTGATGGCTTCGACGTACTCGAGCTCTTCCTTGACCGGATTGGTGTCGTCGAAGCGCAGGTTGCAGCTCCCGCCGAACTCCTGCGCCATGCCGAAATTCAGGCAGATACTCTTGCCGTGGCCGAGGTGCAGGTAACCATTGGGCTCGGGCGGGAAACGCGTGGCGACGCGCCCGCCGTGCTTGCCGGCCGCGAGATCGGCGCGGATCTGCTGGGCGATGAAGTGATTGGGTGCGGCGGGGGCAGGGCTGGCAGGCGCTTCGGCGCTCATGGGAATGGGTGTCGTCAGGTAAACCCGCGATTCTCGCGGAAGGGGCGGGGGGATGCCAGCCTCGCGATGATCGGCGCGCGCCAACGTAGGAGCGCCCTCTGGGCGCGAAACGGCCTCGCCGCAGACCCATCGCGCCCAGAGGGCGCTCCTACGAGCGGTTGGCGTCAGACCCCGAGCACCCGCACCGCCGCCGCCTCGGCGGCGTCGAGGTCGATGTCCTCGAGGCGCGCGTGGCCGGCGATGCGGGATTCGAGGAAGGCGCGCTGGCGCTCGCCGCGCTCGCGCGCCTCGGCGTAGGGCACGCGGTGGAACATCACCAGGCTGTAGCGCGGGATGAAGCGGCCGGGCAAGCGGCGGGCCAGTTCGAGTTCGAGCGCGCGGCGCAACTGGTAGCGCGGATCGGCGACGGCATCGCGCATCTCGAGGTAGTTGTCGAGCGCCATCTCGGCGATCGCATGGGCGTTCGGGCGGCGCCGCTGCTCGAACTCGGCGAAGATCGCCGCCCATGGCAGTTCGGCGTCGGCGCCACCGGCATGCTCGATCAGGTCGAGCAGTTCCACGCAGTCCTCGAAGGCGCAGTTCATGCCCTGGCCGTGGAAAGGGACGATCGCGTGCGCGGCATCGCCGATCAGCAGCGCGGCATCACCCTGGTGCCAGCGCGGGCAGCGTAGCGTGCCGAGCAAGCCGACCGGGTGGTTCGCCCACTGGGTGTCGAAATCGGGCAGCAGCGCCAGGGCGTCGGCGAAGTCGCGGGCGAAGAACTCGCGCGCGGCGGCGACGGGACGCAGCGACTCGAAGGACGGTTCGCCGTGGTTGGCGAGGAACAGTGTCAGCGTGAAGCTGCCATCGGGATTGGGCAGCGCGATCAGCATGTGGCGGCCACGCGGCCAGATGTGCAGCGCCTCCGGGTCCATGCGGAAGCCGCCGTCCGGGGCCGGATCGATGCGCAGCTCTTTGTAGCCGTGGTCGAGAAAGTCGACATGCTCGCCGGTGGGCTGAAGCGCGTTCATGGTCGCACGCACCGCCGAGCCGGCGCCATCGGCGCCGATCAGCACCTCGAAGGCACGCTCCTCGACGCGCCCATCGGTGTGAACGAGCTTGGCCATGCGGCGCTCGAAATCGACGTTCTCCAGTGCGACGTGGAAATCGAGGCGCGCCCCGGCCGACGTGGCGACGTCGAGCAGCGTCTGGTTGAGCCGGCCACGGTGCACCGACCAGACGATTTCCTCGGCATGGATGCCGTAGGGCTGCACGCTGGTGCGTCCCTCACGGTCGTGGATGCAGCGCCCGCGCATCGGCAGCGTGTAGGCGCGCACCGCGTCGACCGCGCTGGCGCGTTCGAGGCCCTCCCAGCCGCGCTCGGCCAGGGCGAGGTTGATCGAGCGGCCGGCGGCCACCTCCTCGCGACGAATGTCGCCGCGCTTCTCGATCACCTCGACGCGAAAGCCGCGTTGCGCCAGTTGCGCCGCGAGCAGCGAGCCGGCGAGGCCGGCGCCGGCGATCAGGATGGGCTTGCTCATGCTGGCTCCCCAAGGACGCGCCCGAGTTCGTCGAGCAGGCGCTCGCAGTCTTGATCCGTGTTGTACAGCGGTGCCGGCGCAGCGCGGATCACATCCGGCTCGCGCCAGTCGCAGACGATGCCGGCCTGCCCCAGCGACTCGAAGAGCGCGCGCCCGGCGGCACGGCCCGCGCGCACCCGCAGCGAGAGCTGGCAGCCGCGTTGCGCCGGGTCGGCTGGCGTCAGGATCTCGAGGCGGTCGCCCAGGCGCCCGGCGATGGCCGTCGCCAGCGCGCCGGTCAGGACCAGCGAGGCCTCGCGCAGGGCCGCGATGCCGACCTCGTCGAAGATCGCCAGCGAGGCACGCAGCGGGGCGAGCGCGAAGATCGAGGGATTCGAGAGCTGCCAGCCCTCGGCCCCCGGCGTCGGCACGAACTCGGGCCCCATGCGGAAGCGGCTCGCCTGCTCGTGTCCCCACCAGCCGGCGAAGCGTGGCAGCTCGGCCTGGGCATGACGCTCGTGAACGAAGCAGCCGGCGATCGCGCCGGGCCCCGAATTGACGTACTTGTAGTGGCACCAGACCGCGAAGTCGGCGCCGCTGTCATGGAGGTCGACCGGCACGTTGCCGACGGCGTGGGCGAGGTCGAATCCCACGCGGCAACCCTGGGCATGGGCGAGGCGGGTAATGGTGCCGAGATCGAAGCGTTGTCCGGTGGCGTACTGCACGCCGGGCCACAGCACCAGCGCGATGCGCTCGCCTTCGCTCGCCAGCACCTCGGCGATCTGTTCAGTGGCGATCATCGTGGCCCCTGGCAGCGGCTCGAGTTCGATCAGGTCGCTGGCCGGATCGCCGCCATGAAAGCGGATCTGCGAAGCCACCGCGTGGCGGTCGGAGGGGAAGGCGCCGGCCTCGATCAGGATCTTCCGACGCGCC
>JANJUH010000166.1 GCA_024710675.1 Lysobacterales bacterium | reverse complement strand
CGTCTGATTCGATCGTCGACTGGGTGCTGAAGACGGTGCCGACGATGGGCGCCGGCTGGTGCCCGCCGGGCATGCTTGGCATCGGCATCGGCGGCACCGCCGAGAAGGCCATGCTGCTGGCCAAGGAAGCGCTGATGGAGCCGATCGACATCCAGGAACTGATCGCCCGCGGCCCGTCGAACCGCGCCGAAGAATTGCGCCTGGAACTCTACGAGAAGGTCAATGCGCTCGGCATCGGCGCGCAGGGCCTGGGTGGCCTGACGACGGTGCTCGACGTCAAGGTCAGGGACTTCCCGACCCACGCCGCCAACCTGCCGGTGGCGATGATCCCGAACTGTGCGGCGACCCGGCACGCGCACTTCGTGCTCGATGGCTCGGGCCCGGCGACGCTCGAACCGCCCTCGCTGGACGACTGGCCGAAGCTGACTTACGACACCAGCAAGGGCAAGCGCGTCGATCTCGATCGCGTGACCCCGGAGGAGGCCGCGAGCTGGCAGCCGGGCGATGTGCTGTTGCTGTCGGGCAAGATCCTCACCGGCCGTGATGCCGCCCACAAGCGCATGGTCGACATGCTCTCGCGCGGCGAGTCGCTGCCGGTGGACTTCAAGGGTCGCTTCATCTACTACGTCGGCCCCGTCGATCCGGTGCGCGACGAGGTCGTCGGCCCCGCCGGCCCGACGACGGCCACGCGCATGGACAAGTTCACCCGCACGATGCTCGAGCAGACCGGCCTGCTCGGCATGATCGGCAAGGCCGAACGGGGTCCGACGGCGATCGAGGCGATCCGCGAGTACGGCGCGGTCTACCTGATGGCGGTCGGCGGCGCGGCTTACCTCGTCTCCAAGGCGATCAAGGGTTCGAAGGTCGTGGCCTTCGCCGACCTCGGCATGGAGGCGATCTACGAGTTCGAGGTGCGCGACATGCCGGTCACGGTGGCGGTCGATGCCCGTGGCACCTCGGTGCACCAGACCGGTCCGCGCGAATGGCAGGCGCGGATCGGGAAGATTCCGGTGGTGGTGGTCTGAGGTCGAGCTGCAACCGTTGCGAGGAGTCTTGGCCGCGCCTTGTCGGTGAGCTGATTCGCGCATTGAAGACGAGGCAGGGGGCAAGGGCCAGGAGAGCCGGTTTGCGTTGCAGTCGGATGTCGCCGCCTGCCCCCTGGCGCCTGCCCCTCGATGGGCGCAAGTGCCGGATCAACCGCCTCCGGTCAAGCCACCGCCAGCTCAACCTCGATATTGCCGCGCGTGGCCTTCGAGTAAGGGCACACCTGGTGCGCGGCCTGCATCAAGGCCATGGCCTGCTCGCTCGACAGTTCCGGCATGTGGCCGGTGAGCTTGACGGCGAGGCCATAGCCGCTCGCGTCCTTGCCGATGGACACGTCGGCCGAGATCGTCACCGGGCCGGTGGCGATCTTCTGCATGCCGGCGACCAGCTTCAGGGCGCCGCCGAAGCAGGCGGCATAGCCGCAGGCGAAGAGCTGCTCGGGATTGGTGCCGCTACCGCCCGGGCCACCCAGGCCTTTGGGCACCACCAGCGCGAAATCGAGGATGCCATCGTCGCTGCGGACGCTGCCGTCGCGACCGGCGGTGGCGCTGGCGTGGGCGGTGTAGAGGACTTCCATGGCGGGACTCCGGTGGTGGGTGCAAATGCGCATGCTACGCGTTCGGCCGGGATAATCGGCGGATGTCCAGATTCCTCCTGCAGGGTTTGCCGCCCATCGCCGGTGCCGGCGCCCGGCTACTGATCGTGGGTTCGATGCCCGGCGCCGAGTCGCTGCGCCAGCAACGCTACTACGCCCACCCACGCAACGCTTTCTGGCCGATTCTCGGCGACTGGCTGGGGCTGTCGCCGCAGGCCAGTTACGACGATCGCTGCCGCGCGCTGGTCGATGCGGGGATCGCCCTGTGGGATGTGATCGGCGCCTGCGTGCGAACCGGCAGCCTTGATGCGGCCATCGAGCCGGGCAGTGTCCAAGCCAACGACTTCGCCGCCTTCTTCGCCGCGCATCCGGGTATCGATCGCGTGTTGTGCAACGGCACCACGGCGCACGTGGCCTTTCGACGTCATGTGCTGCCCGTACTCGCGGAGGCGCCCGTGCTCGCCCGGCTGCCCTCGACCAGCCCGGCGCACGCCGGCATGTCCCTGACGGCAAAGCGCGAACGTTGGTTCGCGGCGCTGGCCTGCATTCGCTCCACCTGAACGCCAAAGCCGGCAAGTCGCTGATTTTTTGGCCCGGTTCAGCCCGCCGGCCGCAAGGTGGGGCCGTCATCAACAGACCGAGGTCATGCCATGACGATTCGCACCCTGTCCCTGCTTCTGCTGCTGCCCTTGCTGGCGGCCTGTGCCAGTGCGCCGCGGTCCTACGGTTATGCCGACGGCTACGACTCGGCCTGCCGGAACTGTGGCACCGTCGAGAAGATCGAGCGCGTCTATGGCGAGCGCGAAAGCACCGGTTCAGGCGCGGTGCTCGGCGCCATCATCGGCGGCGTGCTCGGCAACCAGGTCGGCAAGGGCGATGGCCGCAAGGCCGCGACGGTGGCCGGTGCCGTGGCCGGCGGCGTGGTCGGCAACAAGATCGAGGAAGACCAGCGCAGCCTGCCGCGCTACGAGATCTTCGTGCGCATGGACGATGGCCGCCGCCTGGTGGTCGAGCAGCGCGAGCGCGAGGGCATTCGCGAGGGTGATCGCGTGGAACTGGTCGGCGGACGGGCCCGCTTGCGCTGAGCGAGACCGCGACCAAGTCTGTTCAGCGCAGGTTGGGATATCGCGCGACACTCACGGTTTCGTTACAATGCGCGCGCTGTGTTTGCCGGGCGGCGCCTCGGTTCATGGTCGAGGCGTGGGATCGCACCGCGCAACGGCTGGACACCAGGACTCGAACCTGCATTCCCAGTGGTCTGACCGGGGAGTCCCGGTCCAGGGTTCAGTCAGTCGTGTTTCGGAGAGTAGAGCGATGTCGGATCGTCAGGTCGGAACCGTCAAGTGGTTCAACGACGCCAAGGGCTTCGGGTTCATCAGCCGTGATGGCGGTGAGGACGTGTTCGTGCACTTCCGCGCCATCCAGGGCAATGGATTCCGCACCCTCAAGGAAGGCCAGAAGGTGAGCTTCAAGGTGGTCAAGGGCCAGAAGGGCTTTCAGGCCGAAGAGGTGCAGGCGATCTGAGGTCGCTCGACCGGATTGCCAAAAGGCCGCTCCCCGCGAGGGGGGCGGCTTTTTTGTGGGTGGTTTCGGTTTGCGGTCAGCCGGGCGTTGCGCGGCGCTCGCTATGATCCGGCGATTCCCCGAGAAGGACGCCAACCAGATGAATCGGAATCAGCGCGAATTGGGTGAAGTGCGCGCATTCCCCGGGCGCCGGGTCCCGGGTCCCGGGTCCCGCCACTCCCAGGCAGCTTTCACCCTGATCGAAGTGATGGTCGTCGTCGGAATCATCGCGATCATGTCCACGGTCGTGCTGCTGAGCCTGACCGGCAACACCGAGAAGGCGCAGCGTACGCGTGCCCAGCAGGACGTGCAGACACTGGTCTCGGCGCTGCAGCTCTACAAGCTCGACAATTACAGCTATCCCTCGACCCAGCAGGGTCTGGAGGCGCTGGTGTCGCGCCCCTCGGGTGAACCTGCCGCGCCGAACTGGAAGCCCTACGTGCAAAAGCTGCCGAACGATCCGTGGAACCGTCCGTACCAGTATTTGAATCCCGGATCGCGTGGCGAGTTTGATGTGTACTCGTTGGGGGCTGACGGCAAGCCCGGCGGCACGGGTGAAGGTGAGGACATCGGCAACTGGTGAGCGCTAGCGTGCCGAAGGATCGGCTCGAATGGGTGACAGGGCCCCGCGTCACCGCCCGGTGCGGTTCGCTGCGCTCACCACACCCTACGCCCGCTACGCCCGCTACGCCCGCGGCTCCGGTGGCTCGGGTCCCTGGATCCGGTGACCGCAGGTTCCGGTGCGATTCGCCTGGCTCGCCTTGCTCTACCGGCACCACTGAGTTCAGGCTTCGCGCCCCCCCCCCCACCCCCCACCCCCGCCATTGCGTTAGTGCCCGGTGCCGACCCACCCCAACAGGCGTCAGCCTCCTCGCAC
>JANJUH010000160.1 GCA_024710675.1 Lysobacterales bacterium | reverse complement strand
GCGCTTCTTCGGCGGCCCCTTCATCCGCGATGATTTCGAGTACCTGCAGCGCTTCGATCGCGATGGCCTGCGCGCGCGCCTGCTGTCGTCCTCGTATACGCCACCACCGGGCCATCGGCGGCACGCGCCCATGCTCGCCGCGCTCGACGCACTTTTCGAGCGCACGGCTGTCGATTGCTCGGTGGACTTCACCTACGACACTTGCCTCTACGTTGCCGCACTCGATGCGCTCGCGGTGAAACGCTCCAGGCGTTCGCGGTAGGCCCGCGCGTCGCCGGCCAGCAACGTTTCGGCCAGCGCAGTTTCCAGGCGTGCGAGAGCGTTGCCCCGATCGGCGGGACGGTTTTCGAGATCGGCGAGCAACG
Source organism: Lysobacterales bacterium (assembly GCA_024710675.1). Taxonomy (GTDB): domain Bacteria; phylum Pseudomonadota; class Gammaproteobacteria; order Xanthomonadales; family SZUA-5; genus JANJUH01. The sequence goes on along the minus strand of JANJUH010000160.1, from coordinate 4,985 downwards.
CCTCCAGCCAGCTCGTCTGGAAGTCTTCGAGCAGACCATGGCGGGCGCGTTCGAGTTCGCGGCGACCGGCCTCGGCATCGCGATCCACTTCGAGGGACAGCAAGGCGGCGAAGGCCGCGAAGTGCTGGCGGAAGCCGTCGGGCCAGCGCTCCCAATCGGCCAGCGCCTGGGTGACGAGTGCGCGCGCGCGCTCGCTGTCGCCACTGTCGTAGGCATGGGCCATGTGCAGGTAGAGCGCGGCGAAGCGATCGGCGGGGTCGCTGGCGTCGGTATCGAAGCAGGCAAGGTCCTCGGCCGGATACTCGCGCGGCCTCAGGCCATCGAGGCTGGCGCGGGCCAGTCGCATCATGGCGCGGGCGCGTTCGCGATGGCCGGGCTCGCGCAGGAAGCGCAGCAACTGCGCGCCATCGGTGAGAAATCCGCCGGTGCGGAAGGGGATCAGGTTGACCAGCCCGAGGAAGAGGCCGAAGCCGACCAGGCCGACGCTGGCCACCCGCAGCGGCCAGGGCGCCCACTCGCCGAGCACGACCGGCAGCATCAAGGCGGCGATCAGCAGGTTGGCCAGGGGCCCGCCCAGCAGCATCGCGACCATGGCGCGGTGGAAACGCCCGTCGACAGGCAGCACCGACTGGGCGAAGCCACCGATGGCCTTGATGCCGCGGATCCGGTGGTGTCGATAACCGCTGCGCAATCGATGGAACAAGGACTTGCCGATCAGCAGGCGCAGCAGCGTGCCCCCGTACCAGCGCGCACCGAGGGCGTGGCCGAGTTCGTGGGCGACCAGGTGCAACCACACGGATGCGACCAGGCCGATGGCCAGTACGGCCAGTACCAGCGGCAGCGGCGTGCCCTCCGGCGCCAGGTCGCCCGAATAGCGGATCAAGGTGTAGGTGGCAATGCCGCCGAAGGCGGCTCCGCCGAGGCCGCTTGCCGCGCCCTTCAGCCAGCCCTGCCGGCGTGGTGCCGTGGGCTGCGACCTCTGTTCCAAGGCGCTCATCGGCGAGCTCCATTGCGGCTGCGCCTGGCCTGGGCGCCACGGCGCAGCGGCGTCTGTGCAGCGCTGGGCTCCACCGGATAAGAGGCAAGCACGACCCCGACCAGCTCGCCCTCGGCCTCTTCGGGCGCCATGCTGGCCTCCTCGAACTCGAGGTAGAGCGCGTGCAGGCGCCGCGCCAGTTCACGGGCAGCCTCGGGCTTCAGTTTCAGCACGGTGCGATAGGCCTGCAGGCCGCAAGCCTCGGTGGGTTTGCGGGCGAGGTCGATGCGGCCGGCACGATGCGCGCTCTCGATCTCGCCCCGCGCGCGCTCGAAGACGTAGTCGAGCAGCGTGTTCAGTTCGCGATTCTCAGGCGAGGCCAGCCCGAAGGCCTGGCGATCGAGGCGCAGTCGGCGCGCCACGGCGCGATAGCGGCGTTCGACGATGCCAGAGACCAGGCGTTCGGCGACGACCCGGACCAGGCCGGCCTGCTCCAGGCGCTTGAGGTGGTGGTACAGGCGTGTGGTCGGGCAGCCCAGCAGGGCAGCGAGTTCGGTCGCCGTGCGCGGCTCGTCCACCAGCGCGTTGTAGAGGAACTCGCGTGTCGAATCGGCCATCAGTTCCAGCTCGGCCGGAGAGATCACGCGCTCGTCTTCGATCTCGAAGCGGGCCTGTGCACGGAGGCGGGTAGTCATTTCATGATGCTCAAGCATTCAAGACGAATTGAACGATAGCACCCGGGTGAACGGCTGCAAGCCGGCCGAAAGTCATGCACGCCGCCGTGCACGGGGGCATCGCACAATGCGCCCGTGCGCGACGATCTGGTCATCCTGCGTCCGGAAGGGCTCTACTGCCCGGCCGGCGACTTTCACATCGACCCCTGGCGACCCGTGCCGCGGGCGGTGATCACGCACGGCCATTCCGACCACGCGCGGTCCGGCATGGGCGAGTACCACGCGGTCGCCGAAGGGCTGCCGATCCTGCGCCACCGGCTCGGCGAGGCGGCGGTCCTGCGCGGGTACGGCTACGGCGAGGGCCTGGCCTTCGGACCGGCGCGGGTGTCGCTGCATCCGGCCGGGCACATTCTCGGCTCGGCGCAGGTCCGCATCGAGATCGACGGCCGCGTCTGGGTCGTGACCGGCGACTACAAGCGCGATCCCGACCCCAGCTGCGCGGCCTTCGAGCCGGTCGCCTGCGAGACACTGATCACCGAGGCCACCTTCGGCTTCCCGTGCTACCGCTGGCCCGACACGTCCGCGGTGGTACGCGAGATCCTGCGCTGGTGGGATCGCTGCGCCGCGGCCGGCCAGACTGCACTGCTCGGCTGCTACGCGCTCGGCAAGGCGCAGCGCCTGCTCGCCGAACTCGCACAGGTCTGCGATCGCCCGGTGCACCTGCACGGCGCAATGGTGGGTCTCGTCAATCTCTACCGGGAGGCCGGCGTGGCGATGGCGCCGACGATCGCGGTCGGCGACGAACCGCGCGGGCGCGAGCTTGCCGGCGCGCTGGTGCTGGCGCCGCCGTCGGCCTTCGGCAGCACGTGGATGCGGCGCTTCCCGAAGTCCCAGGTGGCTTTCGCGTCGGGCTGGATGCAGGTGCGTGGCCATCGCCGGCGGCGCGGCGTCGACCGTGGTTTCGTCGTCTCCGACCATGCCGACTGGCCGGGCCTGGTGCGCACGGTGCGCGAGTCGGGCGCGCGGCGGGTGCTCGCGACCCACGGCCAATGCGAACCCCTGGTGCGCTGGCTGGGCGAGCAGGGCATCACTGCCGAGGTGCTGCGCACCGAGCTCGGGGGCGGGGAATGAGGGACTTCGCGGCGCTCTACGCCGAGCTCGATGGCGCCACCGGGACGGCCGACAAGGTGCGCGCGATGGTCGGCTACTTCCAGGTGGCCAGCGCTCGCGACGCGGCCTGGGCGACCCACATCCTCGCGGGCGGCAAGCTCGCGCGACTGGTGCGCTCGGGCGACCTGCGCGAGTGGCTGGTCGCTGCCAGCGGCCATCCGCCGTGGCTGGTCGAGGAGACCTACGCGCATGTCGGCGACCTCGCCGAGACGATCACGCTGATGCGCAGTGCAGCGCCCGCTGTCGATGACGATCCGCTGGGCCTCGCCGACTGGATCGAGCAGCGCCTGCTGCCGCTGAAGGGGCTGCTGCCGGCGGAGCAGGGCGCGCTGATCCGCGCGTGGTGGCTGGCCTTGCCGGATGGGGAGTGTTTCGTGCTCAACAAGCTGCTGACCGGTGCGCTGCGCGTCGGCGTATCCCAGCGCCTGCTGGTGCGGGCGCTGGCGGCACTGTCCGGCCTGCCGCGCGAGCGCGTCGCGCATCGCCTGACCGGCAGCTTCGAGCCGACTGCCGCGGCCTGGCAGGCGCTGATCGATCCGCTCGCCGATGACGCGCCGGCAGCCGACCAGCCCTATCCCTTCTTCCTCGCCTCGCCGCTGGAAGCGAGGCCTGACACACTCGGCGCCGCGGCCGACTGGCTACTCGAATGGAAGTGGGACGGCATCCGCGCCCAGTTGATCCGCCGCGCCGGGGGCGTGCACCTGTGGTCACGCGGCGAGGAGCGCCTGGGCGGGCGCTTTCCGGAGATCGAGACGGCGGCCCGCGCGCTGCCCGAGGGCTGCGTGCTGGATGGCGAGATCCTCGGCTGGCAGAGCGGAGCGCCCTTGCCCTTCGCCCGCCTGCAGACGCGGATCGGGCGCCGGAAGCCGGGCGCGAAGACGCTGGCCGATTGCCCGGTGGTGTTCATGGCCTATGACCTGCTGGAGGTCGAGGGTGAGGACTGGCGCACGCGTCCACTGGCGGAACGGCGAGCACGCCTGGAGGCGCTGCTCTCGGGCACGGAAGACAAGCTGCGGGTGTCGCCAGCCTGGTATGCCGACGATTGGGCAACACTGGCCGCGCAGCGCGCGCAGTCGAGGGAGCGCGGCGTCGAGGGCCTGATGCTCAAAAGGCTGGCCTCACCCTACCGCGTCGGACGCGCCCGCGGCGATTGGTGGAAGTGGAAGATCGACCCGCTGACCATCGACGCGGTCCTGGTCTACGCACAGCCCGGCCACGGCCGGCGCGCGAACCTGTACACCGACTACACCTTCGCGCTGTGGGACGGTGAGCGCCTGGTGCCCGTGGCCAAGGCCTACTCCGGGCTGGACGATGCCGAGATCAATCGCCTCGACCGCTGGATCCGCGCACACACGATCGAACGCTTCGGGCCGGTGCGCAGCGTCGAGCCGGTGCAGGTCTTCGAACTCGCCTTCGAGGGTGTGCAGGCCTCCGGGCGCCACAAGTCGGGCGTGGCCGTGCGCTTCCCGCGCATCCTGCGGTGGCGCAGCGACAAGCCGGCCGCGGAGGCCGACCATCTCGGGGCGTTGAAAGCCCTGGCCGGGTAGCGCGGGTTGCGCCGAAGGCGCTTCCCGCCTGCGTTTGCGGCAAGTACCCGCGTAGCCCGCCTGTGGCGGTCAACGCGGGCTACGAATGTGTGGTCTGGTGGCGTGGGTTGCGCCGAAGGCGCTACCCGCGTGGGCTTGTGGCAAGTACCCGCGACCGTGCCCGAACTGCGGCATCATTCGAGGCTCGTGCACTTCGGAGACCGCACCATGCGCTGGCTCAAGGTAATCGCATTGTTCCTGGTGGCGGTGATCGCCGTTTTCGGCATCGGCGGGATGTTCCTTCCGGCGAGCGTTCACGTCGAACGCAGCGTCGTCGTTGCCCAACCGCCTGCCGCCGTATTCCCCTTGCTGAACTCCTTCGCCCGCTTCAACGAGTGGTCGCCCTGGGCCGACATCGACCCGAATGCGAAGTACAGCTTCGAGGGGCCCGCCGAAGGCGTGGGCGCGAAGATGAGCTGGGTCGGCAACGACGAAGTGGGAACCGGCAGCCAGACGATCACCGCCAGCGAGACCGACCGCAGCGTCGCCATCGACCTCGATTTCGGGCCGATGGGCATCGCGAAGTCCACCTACCGACTCGAGGCCGTCCCCGAGGGCACGCGCGTGACCTGGGGTTTC
>JANJUH010000093.1 GCA_024710675.1 Lysobacterales bacterium | reverse complement strand
GACCAGGTCTGGCGCGACCAGTCGCGCGGACGCGTGGAGGTGGGTGCGCTCGAGGATGCGGATGGCACGGCCGATCAGGAAGCGGAGTGAGGTTGCGGTGCGAAGTCATTAAGCAGACGCGGGCTTCCGAGCGCCGCAATGGCAGTCCTTTCCAAGCGCTCCAGCGCTTGGCGCCGGCATGCCTCGTTCCTCGCGGAAAAGCTTCGCTATTGGTGTGGGAGCGCGCTTGACGCGCGATCGGCGGGCCGCGAATTCGCGCCACAAGGGCGCTCCCACATCGGTGACTGGCCCTGGCGCAAAGGGCAACTCTCCCGCTTCGGTATCGCCCTTGGTGTGGCCATCGACGTGGCGACAATCATCGTGACACCGCCTGGGGCGGTTATGCTCGACCTATCGAAGATCTCGGGGAGAAGGCAACCATGAGCGACACGACGGCGGCGCTGGCCCGCCTGATCGGCGGAGCTTCGAAACAGGGCGGCGATGGGCGCGGCGGCAACGCCGGCACCGGCGCTCTCTTCGCAATCCTCGTGCTGGGCTTCGCCCTCTGGGGCCTGCTGTCGAGTTTCTACACCGTGCAGCCCGAGGAGCGCGCGGTGGTCAAGCGCTTCGGCAAGGTCGTCGACATCAACGATCCGGGCCTGCACTTCAAGATCCCCTTCGGCGTCGATCACGTTCAGAAGGTCGCGACCGAGCGGGTGCTCAAGCAGGAGTTCGGCTTCCGGACGCTGGCCGGCGATGGCGGTCGTTCGCAGTATTCGCAGGAGGACTATCCCGACGAGTCACTGATGCTCTCGGGCGACCTCAACATCATCGATGTCGAGTGGGTCGTGCAGTACCGCATCTCCGACCCGATGAAGTTTCTCTACCAGCAGCGCGACCCCGAGCTGACACTGCGCGACATCGCCGAATCGGTGATGCGCCGCGTCGTCGGCAACCGCCTCGGGAGCGAGGTCCTGACCACCGGCCGTGTCGCGATTGCCGCGACCGCGCGCGAGGAGATCCAGAAGGCGATGGACGCCTACGAGAATGGCATCCATGTGGTCACCGTCGAATTGCAGGACGTCGTCCCGCCCGCCGCCGTGCAGCCGGCCTTCAACGAGGTCAACATGGCCCGGCAGGAGCGTGAGCGCATGATCAACGAGGCTACCAAGCAGGCCAACCAGGAAATTCCGCGCGCCCGTGGCGAGGCCAACCGCGTGTTGTCCGAGGCCCAGGGTTACGCAGCCGAACGGGTCAACCAGGCCAAGGGTGAAACCGCGCGCTTCAACGCGATCCTCGCCGAGTACCGGCGGGCTCCAGAGGTCACCCGTAAGCGGATGTACCTCGAATCGCTGACCGCGGTGCTGCCGCAGCTCGGGGCCGTGTACGTCGTCGAGGACGGCAAGGCCTCACCTCTGCCGCTGATCGATCTGCGCCAACGCGCCGCCCAGCCCAATCAGGAGAATGCGCGATGACCCGTCTGTTCCTGATCGCCTTCGCGGCGCTGGTCTTCCTCTTCGTCATCAAGCCCTCGGTCTTCGTCGTCGACCAGTCCGAGCAGGCGATCCGCCTGCAGTTCGGTGAACCCGTGGGTGAGGTGGTCACCGAGCCTGGCCTGCACTTCAAGATGCCCTATGTGCAGAACGTGCGCCGCTTCGACAAGCGCATCATCCCTTGGGACGGCGATGTCTCGCAGGTGCCGACGCTGGGCCGCGAGTTCATCCTGGTCGATGCCACCGCGCGCTGGCGCATTGCCGATCCGCTCAAGTTCCTGCGCTCGGTACGCGACGAGTCGGGCGCCCGTACGCGACTGGACGACATCATCGATTCGGTGGTGCGCGACATCGTCTCCGGCACCGAACTCGAGGAAATCGTGCGCAGCGCCGACTGGAAGGTCGATGAGAAGGCGCTCGCCGAGGAAGGCGTGGCCCGCGGCGATGTCGATCTCGACAAACCGAAAAAGGGGCGCGAGCGCCTCGAACGCGAGATCCTGGCCGCCGCCGCCCGGCAGACCCCGGAGCTCGGCATCGAACTGGTCGATGTCCGCCTCAAGCGCGTCAACTACATAAACAGTGTGCGCGCCCAGGTCGAGAACCGCATGGTCAGCGAGCGCCAGTCGATTGCCGAACGCTTTCGCTCGGAGGGTCAGGGCCGCAGCCAGGAGATCCTCGGCGAAATGCAACGCGAGTTGCGCGAGATCCGTTCGGAAGCCGAGCGCCAGGCCGCCGAGATTCGCGGTCAGGCCGATGCCGAAGCCACGCGCATCTACGGCGAGGCCTACGGCCAGGATCCGGAGTTCTACGCCTTCCTGCGCACGCTCGAGAGCTACCCCTACATGGGCGCGAACACCACGCTGATGATCGGGGCCGATTCGGAGTTCTTCCGCTACCTGGAGTCGACGCGCAAGCGGTGAGGGGCGAGAGCGGGACTCGGAAAGAGCATGGGTCCGCAAAGGACGCAAAGGACGCAAAGAGTGCAATGGCGCTGCTGACCGAGATGAGAACCCCGCCAGGTCGGCAGCGCTGAAACTCGTGCCTGAAGCGTCCGGATAAATCCGGACCCACAAGAGCACCGAAGACCGGTGGGTCGGCATTCATGCCGACGCTTCTGGCACCGACCTTTGACCACACGCCGGTTCGCCCCTTGCCCCCCATCCCCTACGCCCGCCTGTCCTTCTTCTACTTCGCCTACTGCCTGGCGCTCGGCGGCTTCTCCCCCTATTTCGCGCCTTACCTGGAAACCCAGGGCCTGACCGGCTGGCAGATCGGCGTGGTGATGAGCCTGTGGTATGGCACGCGCGTACTGGCGCCGCCAGTCTGGGGCGCAATCACGGGGCGCGCCGCGTCACCGATCCGCTGGCTTCGCTTCGGATGTGTTGCGGTCTTTGCCGGCTGCGCCGGTTTCCTGTTGCCGCTGGGATTCCCGGGCGTGCTCGCGGTGATGGTGGTCTATGCGAGCTTCTACAACGCCGTGATGCCGCAGTTCGAGGCGATCACCCTCGCCCGGCTCGGCGCACGCAAGTCGCAGTACAGCCGGATCCGGGTCTGGGGTTCGATCGGCTTCATGCTGGCCAATCTCGCCTATGGCTGGCTGCTGGCGCACTGGGGATACGATTCGCTGATCGGACTGCTGCTGCCGGCCTTTGCGCTGATGCTCGTGGCGGCATGGCTAAACGAGGATCCGCCGGCACATGCCGATGAACCACCCGGCAGCGGGCTTCTCGATTCGATCCGTCCTCGGCTCGCTGACCCCGGGCTGCGCCGATTCCTGCTCGCGGCCCTGCTGATGCAGCTCTCGCACGGGCCCTTCTACGTGTTCCTGTCGCTGCACCTTGCCGCGAACGGTCACTCGCCGCCGGTCATCGGCCTGCTCTGGGCCACCGGCGTGCTGGCCGAGATCGTGATGTTCCTGTGGCTGCCACGCTGGCTGCCGCGGATCGGCCTGCGCGCTCTGATGGTGATCTGCTTTGCGGCCGGCACGGCACGTTGGCTGGCGACGGCTGGGGCGGCGGATCTGCTGCTCGTGATCATCCTTGCCCAGTGCGTGCATGCATTGACCTTTGCCGCCTTCCACGGCGCCGGCATGCAGGTGCTGTCCGAGCATTTCCCGGGCCGCAGCGGCGTCCACGGCCAGGCGCTGCTCTACGGCTTCAGTTCGGGTCTGGGCGGGGTTCTGGGGGCACTCGGCGCCGGCGTGCTGTGGGAAGCCGGTGGTGGCCTGGCGGCATTCAGCGCCGCAGCGCTGGTGTCGATCGTGGGCGGCCTCGTGCTGCTGGACGGACCAGTGCGGCCCAAGGCGGCCTCTCCGCCGCCGGGGGAGCGCCCGCGGGGGGGCGTGTTGGGTGGGGGGGCAACAAAGCCCCCCGGGGGGGCGAGAGCGGGCGGGGGGGGGGGAGTGGGCGCCAAACCCCAGTCAAGCGCCGCCGCCGGACCGGTATGGCCCGACACC
>JANJUH010000153.1 GCA_024710675.1 Lysobacterales bacterium | reverse complement strand
GCGCATCGGCAAGCTGTTGCTGCGAGGCCTGCCACGAGCCTTGGCCCGCCCCCTCTCCCCAACCCCTCTCCCACGAGGGGAGAGGGGCTTCAAGCGTTCGGCACCTTGCTCCCCTCTCCCCTCGTGGGAGAGGGGCCGGGGGAGAGGGGGGCACGTGCTCCGTAGCTTCCTCCCCACATCCGGCCCTGGGGCGACCTTCTCCCACGGAGGAGAGGGGAAGATCCAGCCTGGCCCGTGCACTTCGGCAATGACTGATCCGGCAATCCGCTCGCTCGGCGACCGTGCGCTGCTGATCGAGTTCGGCGAGCGCATCGATCCCGCCGTGAACGCCGCCGCGCTGGCACTCGCCGCGCGGATTCGCGCTGCAGCCATCCCGGCCATCGTCGACATCGTTCCGGCCAATGCCAGCGTGGCCGTCCACTACGATCCGAGCGCGTGCGACCGCGAAGCCCCGCGGGCTGAAGCGTGGCTGCGCGAGCGACTGGCGCCACTGCTCGAAAGCCTGGATGTCCGCGGCGCCGCGAGCGGGCGCGAGCACAACGTCCCGGTCTGCTACGGCGGCGAGCACGGCCCGGATCTCGCCGCGATGGCCACGCACCTGGGCCTGGCCACCGACGAGATCATCGCCCGCCACTGCGCACCTTGCTACCGCGTCGCGATGATCGGCTTCCGCCCCGGCTTTCCCTACCTGCTGGGCCTCGATCCCGTGCTCGCGATGCCGCGCCTCGCGACGCCGAGGACGCGGGTGCCGGCAGGCTCGGTGGGCATCGGCGGCGCCCAGACCGGGATCTACCCGGATGCCGCGCCCGGCGGCTGGCGTCTGATCGGGCGCACGCCGCTGCGCCTCTTCGACCCCTGCGCAGATCCCCCGGCACGTTTCGCACCGGGCGACCTTGTGCGCTTCGTGGCGATCGATGCCGATCGCTTTGCCGCCCTGGAGGCACCATGAGCATCGATGTGCTGTCGGCCGGCACGCTGAGCTCGGTGCAGGACCAGGGCCGGCCGGGGTACCGGCACCTCGGCGTGGCGGTCGGCGGCGCGCTCGACCCTGACGCGTTGGGAATAGCCAATGCGCTGGTCGGCAACGATCCGGCCGCCGCCGGCATCGAGATCACGCTGACCGGCCCTCGCCTGCATTTCCACGCCACGACAGTGATCGCCCTGGCCGGCGCGGCCTGCGAGGCGGTGGTCGATGGCATGCCGGTACCGATGTGGCGCCGCGTGGCGATCGCCCGCGGTGCGACAATGATCATCTCGCGCCTGCCGGGCGGTGCCCGTTCCTGGCTGGCCATCGCCGGCGGCATCGCCGTGCCAGCGGTGCTCGGCAGTCGCTCGACCGATCTCACCGCCGGTTTCGGCGGCTGGAAGGGACGCGCGTTGGCGGCTGGCGATCGCCTTCCGCTCGGACCGGCGCCCGCGGTCGCGCAGGCGCTCCTGGGACGGATACGGGCGAGCGCGCCGATCTGGTCCGAACGCTGGCAGGTGCGCGACCTGCTGGCCTGGGACAACGGCCGGCCGATCCGCCTGCTGCCGATCGACGCCGCGGCGTGCCTGCGACTGACCGATGCCGAATGGCGCATCGCCCCGCAATCGGGACGCATGGGACTGCGCCTGGAGGGGCCGGCACTCGACATCGGCTCGGCAGGCCAGCGAATCTCCGCCGGCGTCGCGCCCGGGCTCGTGCAATGCCCGCCCGATGGCGGACCGATCGTGCTCCTGCGCGACGCCCAGACCGTCGGCGGCTACCCGCTCGTCGCGGCCGTCGCCAGCATCGACCTGCCCCGCCTCGCCCGCCTGCGGCCCGGTGCGCGCATCCGCTTCGAGACGGTTGGACTGGAGCAGGCCCACACCCTCCTCGCCGAACGCCAGCGCCGCCTGCAGCGGCTGTTGTCGGCGCTGACGCATCGGGCGTAGGGGATGGAAGCGGCAAGTGGCAGAAGCGTCGGCACGAATGCCGACCCACCGGTGTGCGGAGCGGTTGTGGGTCCGGATTCATCCGGACGCTGTTGGACGCCAGACGCGAGAAGCCCTCCCTGAACACGCCAACCCACGCGTGTCGCCGATCCCGCCAGCATCCTCGCTTGGCAGGCGAACGGACCTGGTCGCATGCTCGGCGCTGATCCCGGATCCACCTGCACATGACCCTGCACCGCACCATCGACTTCAACGCCGACCTCGGCGAGGACTGCGGCGACGACGCTGGCGTGATCCGGTGGATCAGCTCGGCCTCGATCGCCTGCGGCGGCCATGCCGGCGATGCGCGCACGATGGCGGCCACGGTGCGCCTGTGCCTCGATCACGGCGTCGCGATCGGTGCGCATCCCTCCTATCCCGATCGCGCCGGATTCGGTCGCAGGCCGATCGACATGTCCCTCGATGAACTCCTCCATTCAATCCGGGAGCAGGTCGGGGCGCTGGCTGACGTCGCCGCAAGGGCGGGCACGCGACTGGCCCACGTCAAGCCTCACGGCGCGCTCTACAACCGCTCGGCGGTCGATCCCGTACTGGCCGCCGCGATCGCCAGGACCGTGTACTCGATCGACCCGACACTGCGCCTGTTCGGTCTCTCCACTTCGGCTTCCCTCACGGCGGCCCATGAGGCCGGACTGGTGACAGCCGCCGAAGCCTTCGCCGATCGCCGCTACCGGCCCGATGGCACGCTGGTGCCGCGCAGCGAAGCCCATGCGGTGATCGACGATCCCGGGCTCGCCGCGGAGCAGGTGCTGTCCTTGTTGGAGGCAGGCCAGGTCACGGCCGACGACGGCAGCACCCTTGAACTGCAGGCTGACACCATCTGCCTGCACGGCGACCGCCCCGATGCGGCCACCTTCGCCGCGCAACTGAACCGGGCGATCCGCGCGGCGGGCTACCGGATCGCTGCGCCGGGAACATCCTGATGAACTACTGGCCGCTCGCCGGCATCCTGGTCGTCGTCCTCGGCTTCGCGCTGCGGATCAATGCGCTACTGACGGTCTCCGCGGCCGGCATCGTCACCGCCGCGCTGGCCGGTTTCGGGCCGCTCGCGATCCTCGAGCTCTTCGGCGAAGGCCTGCGCAAGAACCGCTTCCTGCTGCTGGTCTTCCTGACCCTGCCGGTGGTCGGCGTGCTGGAACGCCACGGCCTGCGCGAGCACGCGGCCGGCTGGATCGCGCGGATGAAAGGCGCGACGCTGTCACGACTGCTGACCGCCTACCTTGGCCTGCGCCAGGTGAGCGCGGCGATCGGCCTGACCAGCCTGGGTGGCCAGGCGCAGAGCGTACGCCCGCTGCTGGCGCCAATGGCCGAGGGGGCACTGCGCGATGCGACCAGCGAGGAGCGCCGCCACGATGCCCGCGCGATGGCGGCAGCCACGGACAACGTGGTCCTGTTTTTCGGCGAGGATGTGTTCGTGGCCTTCGGCGCGGTCTTGCTGATGCAGGCCTTCTACGCCGAGCACGGCATCCCGCTCGAGCCGCTCGAGATCGCGCTGTGGGGCATCCCGACGGCGCTCGCCGCCTTCGCGATCCACGCCGTGCGCATCCGCCGCTTCGAGCGCAGGCTGGGGCTGGGCCGATGATCACGCTGTCCGCCGCCTACCTGCTGATGGGCGCGCTGCTGCTGGGTGTCGCGCTGCGCGCGGCGCTCGATGCCGGCCATCCCAAGCGCTGGGGCAACACCGCCTTCTGGGGCCTGCTCGGTATCGCGGTCGCCGCCGGCGACTGGCTGCCGGCAGCGTTGCTGGGTGCAATTGCCATCGCGCTGGCGCTGATCGCCGGCCTGGGCTGGAGCGGCCACGCCGAGCCGGCGGAAGCGGAAGCCGCGCGCCAGCAGCGAGAGGCCGATGCGCGCCGTCTTGGCCATCGATTGCTGCTGCCGGCGCTGGTGCTACCGCTGGTCACCGTCGCCGGCACGCTGGGCTTCAAGTACCTGAGCTGGAATGGCCAGCCGCTCGTCGATCCCAAGCAGAACACGCTGATTGCGCTGACCCTCGCCTGCGTCGTCGCCCTGGCCTTTGCGCTGCGCCTGACGCGGGCTCCCGCCACCGTCGCGCTCGAGCGCTCGCGCCGGCTCTTCGATGCGATCGGCTGGGCGGCGTTGCTGCCGCTGCTTCTGGCCACGCTCGGCAGTGTGTTCGCCGCTGCCGGCGTCGGCGACACGCTGGCAGCGATCGTCGCCAGCGTCGTGCCGGCGGACAACCGTTTCCTGCTGGTGCTGGCCTATGCGCTCGGCATGGCCGGCTTCACGATGATCATGGGCAATGCCTTCGCGGCCTTCCCGGTGATCAGTGCCGGCATCGCGCTGCCGCTCCTGGTCGAAGGCCACGCCGCGCATGCCGCGCCGCTGGCCGCGATCGGCATGTTGGCGGGCTATTGCGGGACGCTGATGACGCCGATGGCGGCGAATTTCAACATCGTGCCGGTCGCGCTGCTCGGGCTCAAGGATCCCTACGCCGTCATCCGCATGCAGATCGGCACCGCGCTGCCGCTGCTCGCAGTCAACGTGGGGCTGATCTGGTGGCTGGCGCTGCCATGAAGACCATCCTCCTGACCGGTTTCGAGCCCTTCGGTGGCGAGGCGACCAACCCTTCGTGGGAAGCGGTCGCGCCGCTGCAGGGCGAGGCCATCGCCGGTCATAGCATCGAGACCGCCCGCCTGCCGACCGCCTTCGGCCACAGCCGCGCCAGCCTGCTGCGCGCGATTGCACGCCACGCGCCTGCGCTGGTGCTGTGCGTGGGCCAGGCCGGTGGCCGCGCGTCGATCTCGCTGGAGCGGGTCGCGGTCAACCTGATCGATGCGCGCATTCCCGACAATCGCGGGCGTCAGCCGGTCGACCGACCGGTGCTGCGCGGTGGTCCGGAGGCCTACCTGACGCGCCTGCCGCTCAAGGCGATGCGCGCACGGCTGCTCGCCGCCGGCATCCCCTGCGAGCTGTCGCTCAGCGCCGGCAGCTTCGTCTGCAACGAGATCGCCTACGCCCTCGCCCACCACATCGCCACCCGCGCCCCGCACCTGCGCGGCGGCTTCGTGCACATTCCCTATGCGCCGGCCCAGGCCGCACGGCATCCGGGCGCCCCTGGCATGGCGGTGGACCTGGTCACTGCCGGACTGCGCCTGCTGGCCGAGAGCGCGCTGACGACGCGGCGGGAGTTGCGGGTGGCGGGGGGACGGGAGGATTGAGCTGATTACGAGGAGATGCAGGAGCGCCCTCCGGGCGCGATGAACGCTTTCCGCGATCCCATCGCGCCCGGAGGGCGCTCCGGCGACAGCCGCGGATCAATAGCGCAAGATGCGCTTCGGCTTGACCGGCAGCCGCCCGCGCCAGTACTCGATCATCACCCAGCCCGTCGCCAGGCCGCCCAGGTGCGCGAAGTGGGCGATGCCGCCGCCGCGGGCGAAGACGCCGAGGTAGATCTCGATCGCCGCGAACAGGAAGACCGCGATGCGCGCCTTCATCGGGATTGGTGGGAACAGCGGCATGATGATGCGGTTGGGGAACATCCAGCCGAAACCGAGCAACACGCCGTACACGCCGCCCGAGATGCCGACGGTCGGGTACGGCTCGCCGGAGAGCATGGCGACGCCGAGCTGCGCCACGCCGGCCCCGACGATGCAGGCCAGCACGAAGCGCAGGAAGGGCCCCGGGCCCCAGAAGCGCTCGAGGTCGCTGCCGAACATCCACAGCGCCAGGCAATTGAAGAGAATGTGCATCGGGCTGCCGTGCAGGAAGCCGTAGCTCAGCAGCTGCCAGAGCTGGAAGGGCGGCGGCTGGCCGATGCCCGGCACGAAGCGACCGTCCGAAGGCGGCCACAGCGCGAAGTGGGTCAGCAGGAAATCGCCCCAACCCCAGATCTGCAAGCCGTAGAGCGCGATGCACAGGATCAGCAGCGCACGGGTGACCGGCGGCATCGGACTCACGTCGGAACCCCCACGGGATCCCAGATCAAACGATCGAGGCTCTGCGCGGCAGGCTCGGCCTTCGGAATCACGCGCCCGCTGTCGCTGACCCGGCAGCCCTCGGCCTCGAGCCGCTCGCGCTGGCGATCGAAATCGGCGCTGCCCGGTGCAAAGGCGATACGCCCACCGCTGCGCACCACCCGGTGCCAGGGCAGCCGGCTGCCCTCGGGCTGCTCGGCCAGCACGCGCGCGACCAGGCGCGCCCGGCCGGGCAATCCGGCACGCCGCGCCACCTCGCCATAGGCGCGAACACTGCCGCGCGGGATGGACAGGATGGCGGCAACGATGGCGTCGCGGGATTCCATTCGATGGCAGGATCGTACGATGAGACTGATAGCATCGCAGGGATCGAGTGAACGAGAGTGTGCACGTGCAAAACTTCGAGGACATCCGCTCGCACCTGGCAACCCGCCACGAGCTGACCCGCAACGATCCCTTCTTCCTCAGCATCGATGTCGCCCTCGAGGGTGGTCGCGTGCAGAGCCTTTTCCTGGCCGACCTCGAGACCGAGGACGATCGCCGCGTGCTGCGCATCTCGACCCCGGTGGCACCGCTCTCGCAACTGCCCGCCGTCAAGTGCCTGCGCTTCAACTGGGCGCAACGGGTGGGATTCCTCGCGGTCGACGATCTCGACGGCACGCCCTTCGTGCATCTCTGCGAGAACCGCAGCTACGGTGCCCTCGGGGCGCGCGAGCTGGAACGCGTCATCGCCGAGCTGGCCAACCTGGCCGACGGCCTCGAAGCCCTGGTCTCGCAGGGAGCCGATCGCACCTGATGAAACCCTGTCCGGTGGCATCGACGCCGGCCTTCGGTGCCTGAACCATGCACATCGAATTGCTATTGCTGCTGGGCCTGATCCTGCTGAACGGCTTCTTTGCCTTGAGCGAGATGGCCATCGTCACCTCGCGCAAGAGCCGCCTGAAACAGCAGGCTGAAACCAGCAAGCCGGCTGCTGCCGCGCTCAAACTGGCCGAACATCCGGAGACCTTTCTCTCGGCAGTGCAGATCGGCATCACGCTGGTGGGCGTGCTGACGGGTGTCTTTGGCGGCGAAGCCATCGGTGATCGCATCGCCATCGGCCTGGCTGGCATCGAGTGGCTGGGACCCTACGCGGAGCCGGTCGGCCTCGGCATCGCCGTGCTGCTGATCACCGTGTTCACGATCGTGCTCGGCGAGCTGATCCCCAAGCGCCTGGCGCTGGTGGCGCCGGAGCGCATCGCGGTGGTGGTGGCGGTGCCCATGCGCCTGTTCGCGCGGCTGACGCATCCGCTGGTGTTCGTGCTGTCCTTCCTGACCCGAACCTGCCTGCGCCTGCTGCGGGTGCCGGCCAACCAGGAATCGCGGATCACCGAAGAGGAGATCCGCCTGTTCGTTGCCGAGAGCGCCGAGCAGGGCGAGATCGAGGACATCGAGCGCAACATGATCAACCGTGCCTTGCGACTCGCCGACCGCACCGCCGAGAGCCTCATGACCCCGCGCAACCGCATCGTCTGGCTGGATGCAGGGTCGACGCTCGCCGAGAACCTGGCGTTGCTCAATGCCTCGCCCTATTCCAGCTTTCCGGTCTGTCGCGGCAGTGACAAGGACGTGCTCGGCGTCCTCAAGGTCAAGTCGCTGGTCGACCAGATCGGCCGCGGCGGTCCGCTGGATCTTTTCGCCCACCTCGACAAGGCGCTGTACGTGCCCGAAACCACCCGCGCGCCGGCCTTGCTCGAGGAGTTCCGCGAGGCGGCTTCACACATGGCACTGGTGGTCGACGAGTACGGGGATATCGCCGGCCTCGTCACCCGCAACGACGTGGTCTCGGCCGTACTGGGCGCCGCTGCACAGGAAGAAGGCGAGCGCGACGAGGAGGCGATGATCGTGCGCCGCCCCGACGGCACCTTGCTGCTCGACGGTGCCCTGAAGATCGAGGACCTCCGCGAATTGCTGTCGCTGCGCAGCCTGCCGGGCGAGGACGAGCTCGAATACCAGACCCTGGCCGGCATGCTGATCGCAGTGCTCGGCCACATCCCCAAGGTCGCCGAGACCTACGAATGGGCGGGCTGGCGCTTCGAGGTCATGGACCTCGATGGAGCGCGCGTCGATCGCGTGCTGGCGAGTTTGGTGGGGGAAGAGCGGTAAGTGGTGAGTGGTGAATGGTGAGTGGCAAGAGCGTCGGCATGAATGCCGACCCACGGGTGTGCGGCACTGTGGTGGGTCCGGATTCATCCGGACGCTTTTGGACCCCGATCCTCAGCTCACACGGGTTTCAACACAGCACCCGCCGCTGACCCCTCAATCGTAAAACGCCGCCTCCCCGGCCGGCCGCGTCTTGAAGCGCGCGTGCAGCCACAGGTACTGCTCCGGGTGCGCGCGGACGAAGCCCTCGATCATCGTATTGACGCGCGCGGTGTCGGCGAGCGCATCTTCAGCGGGGAAGTCCGCGAGCGGCGGGTGCAGGCGGATCCGGTAGGCGCCGTCGGCCTCGCGCCAGTGCTCGAAACCGACCACCGCCGCACCAGTCAGGCGCGCGAGCTGGTGGGTGGCGGTGATCGTCGAGGCCGGGATGCCGAAGAAGGGTGCGTGCACACGCTCACCGCGGCGGTACTCCTGGTCCGGCGCATACCAGAGCACGCCGCCCGACTTGACGTGGCGCAGCGCCGCGCGCAACTCGTCGCGCCTGAACATCGCGCTGGCGTAGCGCAGGCGGGCACGGCGCACCGCCCACTCGAAGGCCGGGTCATGGTGCTCTCGGTACATCCCTGCCACCGGCACGGACTGCGTCAGCAGGCGCCCGGCCAGCTCGAGGTGGCTGAAATGTGCCCCGACCAGCAACACGCCGCGTCCGGCTGCCCGTGCCGCCTCGATGTGCTCGAGGCCCTCCACCCGCAACGGCAATCGCGCAACAGCGCGATGCGAGCCGAACCAGCCCCAGGCAAAGGCCGCCAGCATGCGGCCCGACTCGCGCCGGTTCTCGGCCGCGGCGGCGCGACGCCAGGCCGGGTCGGCTTCCGGAAAGCAGCGCTCGAGATTGCGCTCGATCACCCGACGCCGGCGCGGAACCAGCGCCAGGATCACGGGCCCCAGCAACGCGCCGAACCCCAAAGCCATGCGATGCGGCATACGCGCCAGCAGCCACAACCATCCCACCGAGATCCAGCCCGGCCAACACAAGGGATGCCAGAGCGGCCGGACCGCGGTCTTTATCTTGCGCATGGCCGGATTCTACGAGGGCACGAGGGGTGAGGGTCGGTCGGCGCAGCCGACGAAAGGCACTGCCTTTCGAGACCCGAACGCCCGCCCGAGAAGGGCGGGCCGGATCGAGGGCACGAGGGCACGAGGGCACGAGGGCACGAGGGCACGAAAAAGCATCGCCGAGTCGGAGACAGAGTCAATCCCCGGAACGACCGTTTTCTCCTTTGCGTCCTTTGCGTCCTTTGCGGACCAATGCTCTTCCCGAGTCCCGAGTCCCGAGTCCCGAGTCCCGAGTCCCGAGTCCCGAGTCCCGAGTCCCGAGTCCCGAGTCCCGAGTCCCGAGTCCCGAGAAACGCTACTTGCTCCCCTGCACCAGCCCCAGCTCCAGCGCCTTCAGCACCGCGCGGGTGCGGTCGCGGACGCCGAGCTTGGACAGGATGTTGGAGACGTGGTTCTTCACCGTGCCTTCGGCGACGTCGAGCGAGCGCGCGATCTCCTTGTTGGAGTAGCCGCCGGCCATCAGGCGCAGGATCTCGGTCTCACGCTCGGTGAGCGGATCGGGCTGGTCGAGGCTGGCAAAACGGTTCTCGAGCTGGCCGACACCGCGCAGCAGGCGCTCGGTGACGCCGGGCTGCACCAGCGAGCCGCCGTCGGCGACGGTCCTGATCGCGCTGACGAGCTGCTCGAGCGAGACATCCTTCAACAGAAAGCCACGGGCCCCGGCGCGCAGGCCGTTGAGCACCAGCTGCTCCTCGTCGAAGGTGGTCAGGATGATCGTCGGCGGCAACTGGCCCGTGCGCGACAGGTGCTCCAGCACTTCGAGGCCACTCTTGCCGGGCATGCGCAGGTCGAGCAACACGACGTCGGGCTGGATCTTCGGGATCTCCACGATGGCTTCCTCGCCATCGCGGGCCTCGCCGATCACGGTGACGGCATCGGAGAGCTCGAGCAGGCTGCGGATACCCTGACGGACCAGGGTCTGATCGTCGACGAGGAAGACGCGGATCATGGGGTTCTCTCCAGGGGCAGGCGGGCCAGCACGACGAAGCCGTAGCCGGGCCGGGTTTCGATGTCGAGCGAGCCACCATAGCCTTCCAGGCGCTCGCGCATGCCGGTCAGGCCGTTGCCGGGCGAAATGGCCTCGGCGCCACGACCATCGTCGCGGGCGACCAGCTCGACGATGTGATCGGCGATGCTGAACTCGATCCAGAGGTTGCGCGCGCGGGCGTGGCGCATGGTGTTGGTCAGGATCTCCTGGGTCAGGCGCACCAGGACCTGGGCACGGGCAGGATCGGCCAGACGAAAGCGTTCGGGCAGGCTCAGGTGGATCTGCGGCGCCGGCACCGCGGCGACCAGCTCGCGCAGCGCATGATCGAGATCGACGGCATCGCTGCCGCGCAGCGCGCTGACCACCTGGCGGACGTCGGCAAGAAGCTGTTTGCTGACCGTCTGCGCCTGGCGGACATGCTGTGCTGCCTTGCCCTCGACGAGATGGCTGGCGACCTCGAGGTTCAGGCTGAGCGCGGTCAGGTGATGGCCGACCACATCGTGCAGCTCGCGCGAGATCCTCAGGCGCTCGCTGGCGCGCTCGCCCTCGGCCAGCAGCAGTTGCGCCGCCCGCAGCTCCGAGTTCATCAGCCTGAGCGCCTCGCGCGCTTCGGTCTGCCGTTGCGCGACGAAGGAGGTGATGAAGGTCAGCGTCGCGAGGCTCAGGTACAGGCCGACCTGGAGTACGGCATCGACGGTGCTGAAATTCGGCCGGGCGAGGAACACCGGCAACATGCCGAGGTTCTGGACCAGCAACCAGAACACGCCCTGCCCGAGAGGCAGGACCCAAGGCAGGACGCTGGCCGAGACCAGCAGCAGGATCGCGCCGATGCCAGTGCCGGTCAGGTGGCCGATGGCGAGCGCCGCGACGGTCATCGCCAGCGCAGCCAGCACGTAGACCAGGCGCCTCCCGCGCCCGTCCATTTCCAGCGTCAAGGCGTAATAGGCGCCCGCGAAGACCAGCCAGGCGAACACGATCCAGGCCCCGTTCGCCGCGATGCCACCGGAGGCCGGGCGCAACACGAAGGCCAGCGACAAGCCCACGCAGGCCCAGGTAAACAGGCCTGCGTAACGCAGCAGTTGGCTCGGCGTATAGGTGCGCAGGAGTCGCAAGGCGGGCGGCTTCCGGTCGATTGGCCGCGGATCGGGCGGCAGGCCGCCAGCGTAACCGGCGCGGGCAAGGGCCGGAAAGTCCATAGGTCATGGTCTGGTGATGGCGATGTCGTCGCCGGTCACCTGCCGCCCGTGCATAATCGCGGATTAGCCACGGGCGGCGCGCCGCGCTCCGGGCTCGTCTCGCCCATTCCACCCCCAGCACGCCCCATCTGCCCATGTCATTGATCGTGCGCGACATCGAAGCCGGCGAACTCGAGTTCGTGCTGGCTCTGAACAACGCCGCCGGCCCGGGGATCGTCCCGATCTCGGCCGAGCGCATGCGCCACCTGTACGAGATCGCGCGCTATTTCCGGGTGGCCTTGCACGAGGGGCAGCTCGCCGGGTTCCTGATCGGCCTGTCGCCCGAGGCCGACTACGACAGTCCCAATTTCCTCTGGTTCCGCCAGCACCACGCGGACTTTCTGTACATCGATCGCATCGTCGTCGATTCCCGCTTCCGTCGCCACGGCATCGGCCGGGTCTTCTACGCCGACGTGCTGAGCTTCGCCGAGGTGCGTTATCCGCTGCTCTGCTGCGAGGTCTTCATCGAGCCGCGCGACGATGTCTCGCTGGTCTTCTTCGGCACCAATGGCTTCAATGAGGTCGGCCAGCAGGTGCTGCCCAACGGCCGCCGGGTCAGCCTGATGGTCAAGGAGATGAAGGCCTACCCCTACGTCAAGGCGACCTACGCGCCGGACACGGCGCCCGCTGGTCTGCTCGCCGAAGACCGCCTGAGCCGGCGAGTGGCCTGATGGCCCACGTCTCGCCATTGACCGGACGGGCCGCCAGCGAGGCGGCTTTCGAGCTGCGCTCGGAGCGCTTCCAGGCGATGGTGCTGACGATCCGCCACCTCGACCTGCTGCAACTGCAGGAAGAGCTGAGCGAGCACATTGCCCAGGCTCCGGCCCTGTTGCGCGGCGCACCGGTGGTGCTGG
>JANJUH010000139.1 GCA_024710675.1 Lysobacterales bacterium | reverse complement strand
CGGCTATCCGGCCGACTACACCGCCGCGATGGAGAGGGCCCACGTGCTGCCGCGCTATCCGGGCGCCTGGCATTACCCGCGCTCGAGCAACCCCGAGCGCACCTACACCCTGCTCAACCGCGAGGCACCGGAGTTCATCCGCTTCATGAACCCGGGCGATTTGCGCATTGCCCACGAGGCCTGCGGCGCCTGCCACATGCCGATCATCGAGGCTGCCAAGCGCTCGATCATGGCCACCAGCGCGATGCTCTGGGGCGGCGCCGCCTACAACAACGGCATCCTGCCCTTCAAGCGCTACATCCTCGGCGAGGCTTACACCCGCGAAGGCGAGGCTGCCGTCATCACCTCGCTGGTACCGGTGACGCCGGAAATGGCCGTCAAGGGCGCGCTCGAGAAGCTCTACCCGCTGCCGGCCTGGGAAGTGATCCCGCCGGGCGACATCTTCCGCGTCTTCGAGCGCGGCGGCCGCAACATCAATACCACCTTCGCCGAGACCGGCCTGCCGAACTCGCTGGGCCAGATCCAGCGCCTCGAGGAACCGGGCCGTCCGGACATCAAGCAGTCCAACCGCGGCCCGGGCACCGGCCAGCGCATCGCGGTGCCGGTGATCAACATCACCAAAACCCGCCTGAATGATCCCAACATGTGGTTCATGGGCACCAACGACCAGCCGGGCGACTTCCGCAATTCCGGCTGCACGTCCTGCCACGTGCCCTATGCCAATGATCGTGACCCGCGTCATTCGGGGCCGTACGCGCAGCACGGCCACATGGGCGAGAGTGCGCAGGCGGATCCGACGATCCCGAAGGACCGCCCTGGCCACCCGATCCGCCACACCTTCACGCGTTCGATCCCGACCAGCCAGTGCATGATCTGCCACATGCACCAGCCGAACATGTTCATGAACACGTTCCTGGGCTACATCATGTGGGACTACGAGTCCGACGCTGGCTCGATGTGGCCGGACAAGCAGCACTATCCGGACCATGACGAGATGCGCGCCTCGCTCGAGCGCAATCCCGAGGAAGCGGTCATCCGCGGCAAGTGGCGTGACCTCGAGTTCCTCAAGGAAGTCTCGGCGCTGAACCCGGAGCTCAAGGACACCCAGTTCGCCGATTACCACGGCCACGGCTGGAACTTCCGCGCGATCTTCAAGCGCGACCGCGTCGGCAACCTGCTCGATGCCGAGGGCGCGAAGGTCAGCGACGACGACCCGAAGAAGTTCGAGAAAGCCGTCCACATGTCGAGCATCCACGTCGATGTCGGCATGCATTGCGTGGACTGCCACTTCGCGCAGGACATGCACGGCAACGGTCACATCGTGGGTGAGGTGATGGCCGGCGTCGAGATCCAGTGCAAGGACTGCCACGGCACGCCGGACCAGTACCCGACCCTGATCACTTCAGGCCCGATGGCGAGCAAGCAGGGCCGTGACCTCTCGGTGCTGCGCAATCCCGACGGCCAGAAGCGCTTCGAGTGGCGCGACGGCAAGCTCTACCAGCGCTCGATCATGACCGCCGGCCTCGAGTGGGAGATGTCGCTGATCAAGGACACCTCGCGCAAGGACAGCCCGGCCTACAACGCCAAGGCCGACCGCGCCCATACGATGAAGGCGGACTACAAGACCCAGGAGTTCGGCGAGCAGGTGCCGGCCAGCGAGTACGCGCACGGCGAGGACAAGATGCTCTGCTACAGCTGCCACACCAGCTGGACGACGAGCTGCGGCGGCTGCCACCTGCCGATCCAGGCCAACTGGAAGACCGAGCGCCACCACTATGAGGGCGGTGCGACGCGCAATTACGCGACCTACAACCCGCAGGTCGCGCGCGATGACGTCTTCATGCTGACCAAGCACGGCCAGATCAAGGACTACAAGATTGCCCCGCTGCGCTCCTCCAGCGCGCTGGTGCTGTCATCGACCAACTCGAACCGCGAACGCATCTACATCCAGCAGCCGCCGATCGCTTCCTCGGGCTACAGCTCGCAGGCGATGGCGCCGCACTACCCGCATACCGAGCGCCGCACCGAGACCAAGACCTGCACCGACTGCCATCTGTCGGAGGAAGGGGACAACAACGCCATCATGGCGCAGCTTCTCGGCCACGGCACCAAGTTCATGGACTTCCTCGGCTTCAATGCCTGGGTCGGCGGCGAGGGCGAGATCAACGCCATCCGCGTGACCGAGTGGGAAGAGCCACAGGCGGTGGTCGGCAGCTACCTGCACAGCGAAGCCTATCCCGACTGGTATCGCGAGCACGAGGAAAACGGCCGCGTGCTGAAGGAGGGCTACAGCCACACGGCGGGTGTCTCCAACTGCATCCAGTTGCGCGGCGAATATGTCTATGTCGCCGAGGGCGACAAGGGATTCCGCGTCTACGATGCCGCCTCGATCGCCAACAAGGGCATCAGCCAGCGCATCATCACCGCGCCCTTCTCCCCACTTGGCCACGACACCCAGATCGACACCCGCAACGCGACCTGCGTGGCGCTGGCGACCACGCAGCCGGTGCGTCCCTCGCGCAACGAGGGCGAGTTGATGCGCGACATCAACCTCGAACAGCCCTTCCACCCGATCTATCGTTATGCCTTCGTGACCGATGCGGTGGAGGGCCTGATCCTCGTCGACATCGACACACTCTACGATGGCGAACCGCGCAACAACTTCCTCGAACGCGCCCTGACCTGGAACGAGAACGGCGTGCTCGACGGCGTGCGCCACGTGACCATCGCCGGCTACTGGTTCTACTTCGCGACGCCCCGGGGCATCGTCGTCGTCAACATGAACGACCCGATGAAGCCGCAGTACGTCACCACCGTGGACGTGGCGGATCCGCGCGGCAGCCAGGTGCAGTTCCGCTACCTCTTCGTGACCACCGCAAAGGGCCTCGAGGTCATCGACGTGACCCATCCGGAGCGTGCCGCCGTGGTCCCGGGCGCCAGCATCGCGATTGCCGATGCGCGCAAGCTGCACGTGGCCCGCACCTACGCCTATGTCGCCGCGGCTGGCGAGGGCCTCGTCATCGTCGATGTCACGCGTCCGACGGCGCCGAAGCTGTTCCAGCGCTATGACGGCGGCGGCAGGATCGGCGATGCACGCGATGTCACGGTCGCCTCGACCAATGCCTCGCTGTACGCCTACATCGCCGACGGC
>JANJUH010000114.1 GCA_024710675.1 Lysobacterales bacterium | reverse complement strand
TGGTGGTGCAGCGGCGCCATCCGGAAGATGCGCTTGCCGGTCAACTTGAACGAGGCCACCTGCAGCATCACCGACAGCGTCTCCAGCACGAAGATGCCGCCCATGACCACCAGCACCGCCTCCTGGCGCACGATCACGGCGATGGTGCCGAGCACGGCACCGACCGAGAGCGCGCCGATGTCGCCCATGAACACTTGCGCCGGGTAGGTGTTGAACCACAGGAAGCCGAGACCGGCGCCGGCCAGCGCGCCGCAGACGATGCCGAGTTCGCCGGCGCCCGGGATGCGCGGGATGCCGAGGTACCTGGCGAACTCGGCATGCCCCGACAGGTAGGCGAAGATGCCGAGCGCGCCGGCGACCAGCACCGTCGGCATGATCGCCAGGCCATCGAGCCCGTTGGTCAGGTTGACGGCGTTGGAGAAGCCGACGATCCAGAAGTAGGCGACGATCACGAAGGCAAAGCCGAGCGGGATCACCACCGACTTGAAGAAGGGCAGGTACAGCGAGGTCGCCGCCGGCGTGTCGGCGGTGCTGTACAACCACACCGCGGCGATCGCGCCGAAGATCGATTGCAGCAGGTACTTCCAGCGCGCCGGCAGGCCGCGGCTGTCCTTCAGCACCAGCTTGCGGTAATCGTCGATCCAACCGATGAAGCCGAAGGCGAGCAGCACCGCCAGCACGATCCAGATGTAGCGGTTGTTCCAGTCGGCCCACAGCAGCGTCGCCGCTGCCACCGCGAGCAGGATCAGCAAGCCACCCATCGTCGGCGTGCCGGCCTTGGAGAAGTGGCTCTTCGGGCCATCCGTGCGGATGGTCTGGCCGATCTGCTTGGCGGTCAGCGAACGGATCAGGCGCGGGCCGAGCAGCAGCGACAGGCCGAGCGCCGTCAGCGTCGCCATGATCGTGCGCATGGTGATGTAGTTGAAGACGTTGAAGGCGCTGACGTAGCGCTCCAGCCATTCGGCGAGCCACAAGAGCATCAGTGCACCTCCTGCGGCGCGCCGGCGAGCGCGGCCAGCACCCGTTCCATCCGCGCCGAGCGCGAACCCTTGACCAGGACCGTCGCGCCCGCGACCAGGTCACGGTCGAGCACGGCGATGAGATCGTCGATCTGCGCGTAGTGGCGCGCGCCGCTGCCGAAGGCCTGCGCAGCTGCCGCGGACAGCGGGCCGACGGCGTACAGGCGCTCGATGGCGCGGGCACGCGCCAGCTCGCCGCAGCGGCGGTGCAGCTCGACGGCCTCGGGACCCAGTTCGGCCATGTCACCCAGCACCAGCCAGCGCGGCGCCGGGGCTAGCGCCAGCGTCTCGATGGCCGCGGCCAGCGAGCCCGGGTTGGCGTTGTAGCTGTCGTCGTAGAGCACCGCACCGCGCACTTCCAGCCGGCGCTGGCGTCCGGCCACCGGGCGGGCCTCGGCGAGGGCGCCTGCGATCGCATCGAGCTCGGCGCCTGCAGCCAGCGCGAGGGCAGCGGCGCACAGCGCGTTCTGCACATTGTGGCGACCGGGCAGCGGCAGCTCGATGGCGCGGCTGCCGGCCGGCGTGTCGAGGCGGAAGCGCGAAACGGTGCCGACGATCACATCGCGGGCACGCACTTCGGCCTCGGCGTCGATTGCGAAGCGCAAGCGGCGACGGTCACCGGCCTGGCTGGAGAGATAGTCCGCAAACGCATCGTCGGCCGGAATCACCGCCGTCCCGCCTGCGCGCAGGCCGCGATAGACCCCCGCCTTCTCACGCGCCACACCCTCGACACTGCCGAGGCGCTCGAGATGCGCCGGTCCGACATTGGTGACGCCGGCCACGTGCGGCGGCGCGATCGCGGCCAGTTCGTCGATGTCACCGGGCTTGCCGCAGCCCATCTCCACCACCGCGAAGTGGTGCCCGGGCGCGAGCCCCAGCACCGTCAGCGGCACGCCGATCTCGTTGTTGTAATTGCCCGGGGTGGCGTGCGTGGGCGCGCAGCGCGAGAGCATCGCCGCCGTGAGGGTCTTGGTCGTGGTCTTGCCGTTGCTGCCGGTCAGCGCGACGACCGTCGCCGGCATCCGCGCCAGCCACTGCCGCGCCAGCGCCTGCAGCGCGGCCAGCACATCCGGCACGACGACCTGCGGCAGCCCGCAGTCGATTCGCTTCGCCACCAGCGCCGCGCCAGCGTGACCGGCGAGCCCGGCGACGAAGTCGTGTCCATCCACGCGCTCGCCCGGCAGCGCCACGTACAGCGCAC
This sequence comes from Lysobacterales bacterium, assembly GCA_024710675.1. Lineage (GTDB taxonomy): Bacteria > Pseudomonadota > Gammaproteobacteria > Xanthomonadales > SZUA-5 > JANJUH01. Next base: position 10,887 of record JANJUH010000114.1, on the reverse strand, counting down.
CGGCCGGCAAGGTGCGCGAGTCCTTGTCGACGCCTTCGACGAGGACGTCGGCGCCGATCAGCGTGCCGCCGGCCCAGGCTGCGATCTCGCTGGCGTGGGCGCGGATCATGGCGAGCCCTCGGAAAGAGCTTTCTGGTCCGCAAAGGACGCTAAGGACGCAAAGGAAAGCTGGTCTTGCCGGGCTCGCAGCCTCGATTGAGCCGCGGGGCCCATCGACAGCGATCCACTGGACGCTCTTCTTGGCGTCCTTTGCGTCCTTTGCGGACAAAAAACCAGCCCCACCAACCGAAGGTCCATCACGCTGCCCTCCTGGCCAGGCACTCGGCCGCGACCTGGCGGTCGTCGAAGGGCAGCTTGCGGCCGGCGATTTCCTGGCAGGGCTCGTGGCCCTTTCCGGCGATGAGCACGATGTCGCCCGCGGTGGCGTCGGCGATCGCGCGGGCGATGGCGCGGCGGCGGTCGCGCTCGACGACGACTCGCTGCGGCGCCGTGAAGCCCGCCAGCGTGTCGGCGACGATGGCATCGCCGTCCTCGCCGCGCGGATTGTCGTCGGTCAGATAGATCGCGTCGGCGCCGGCTTCGGCGGCCGCGGCCATCAGTGGGCGCTTGCCGCGGTCGCGTTCGCCGCCGCAGCCGAAGACGATCGACAGCCGCCGCGGGCCATGCTCGCGCAACGCGGCGAGCGCCTTGGCGATGGCATCGGGGGTGTGGGCGTAATCGACGACGACGACCGGATCGGGATCGCCACCGAGGCGATTCATGCGTCCGGGCACCGGATCCAGCGTCGCCAGCGCAGCCGCGATGTCGCGCACGGGATGTCCCAGTGCGCGCAGCACGCCGGCGGCGCTGAGCAGGTTGTCGACGTTGAAGCGGCCGTACAGCGCCGTGGCCAGGGTGTGGCGTTCGCCATCCTCGACCAACGCGAAGCGCAGGCCGCGGTGATCCAGCCCGATGTCCTCCGCAGAGAGGCGGGCCTCCGGGTGCGCTTTCGCGCTGGTCCCCCAGAGCTCGACACCCGTACCGAGCAGCGAGCGCAGACGCTCCCCGTACGGGCAATCGAGATGGATCACCGCGGCCTGAAGGCCGGGCCAGGCGAAGAGGCGCGCCTTGGCCTGGAAATACGCCTCCATGGAGCCGTGATAATCGAGATGGTCGCGTGTCAGGTGGGTAAAGGCAGCGACCCGGAAGCGCACGCCATCGACGCGGCCCTGGTCGAGCGCATGCGAGGACACTTCCATGGCCACCAGGTCCCTGCCGCCCTCGCGCATCGCGCGCAAGAAACGATGGGTGACGCAGACATCGGGGGTCGTACGCTCGGCTGCCTCCAGCGCGCCCACCGGGCCGCTGCCCAGCGTGCCCTGGGTGGCGGCGCGGCGACCGAGCGCGCTGGCGGCCTGGGCGATGAACTGTACGGTCGAGGTCTTGCCGTTGGTGCCGGTGACGCCGATGACATCGAGCTCGCTGCTCGGGGCACCGTGGACGCGGTCGGCCCAGCTGCCGAGCCGGCTGCGCACCTGTTCGAGCACGAGCACCGGAACCGCGCTGCCGACGGTCGCGCCTTCCGGCAGAGGCGCCTCGGCGACGATGGCCCTGGCCCCGCGGGCAACTGCAGCCTCGGCATGGGCGATGCCGTGCGACTGGCGGCCGGTGAGCGCGACGAAGACCTCGCCCGCACGCAACTCGCGCGTATCCATCGACAGCCCGGAGACCTCCAGACCCGCGTGCGCGGGCGGGCAGTCGGGGCCAAGCAGTGTGCCCAGGGTGATCGGCGCGCTCATGGCAGCACGGGCTCCCCGACCGATTCGGCGGCCGCCGCGATCTCTTCCTCGGCCGTCATCGCCGCGCGCACGACCAGCGGGCTGTCCGGAGGCACGTCGAGCAGGCGCAGTGCGCCGCCCATGACCCGCCCGAACACCGGCGCTGCGACGAGACCACCGAAGTAGGCACCAGCCTGCGGTTCGTGGATCACCACCACGCAGGCCAGTCGGGGCGCCGAGGTCGGCGCCAGACCGCCGAAGGCCGAGATGTAGCGCGATTGCTGGTAACCGCCGCCGCCGGCGCGGCGCGAGGTGCCGGTCTTGCCGCCGACCCGGTAGTAGGGCACCGAGGCGCGTCCGGCGGTGCCGCCCGGTCCCACGATGTTCTCCAGCATGCCGAGCAGCGTGCCCGCCAGCGCCGGGTCGATGATGGCGTCGTCCGGGTTGGCGCCGCCCTTGACGAAGGTGGGTTGGCGCAAGCGGCCGCCGTTGCCGAGCGCCGCATAGGCGTTGGCGAGCTGCAGCGCGGTCACCGAGAGGCCGTAGCCGTAGGAAATGCTGAGTTTCTCCACCGGCCGCCAGCGCCGGTAGTCGGGCAGCACACCGTGCGATTCACCGGGGAAACCCGAGCCGGTGGCGGCGCCGAAGCCGAAGCGGCGGTACATGTCGTAGAGCTGCTCGTCGGAGATCTGCTGGGCGAGCTTGATCGCACCGACGTTGCTCGACTTGGTCAGGATGCCGCCGATATCGAGCCGACCGTAGCTATGGATGTCCTTGATCGTGTAGCCACCGGAGACCTGGATCTGCCCCGGCGTGGTGTCGATCACCGTCTGCGGCGTCACCGCGCCGCTCTCCAGCGCCGCGGCGACGGTAAAGGTCTTGATCACCGATCCGGGCTCGAAGACATCGGTGGCGGCGCGGTTGCGCACTGCCTCGCCGCGCTCGCGGGCCCGGGCGTTGGGGTTGTAGCTCGGCTGGTTGACCATCGCGAGGATCTCGCCGGTCGGCACATCGATGACAACGACGGTGCCCGAGCTGGCGCGATGCTCCAGCATCGCGGCCTTGAGTTCGCGATAAGCCAGGTACTGGATGCGGCGGTCGACGCTCAGCTCCAGCGTCTTGCCGGGCTCGGCGGCGCGGATCAGTTCGACGTCGGCAATGCGTTGGCCGCGGCGGTCCTGGACCACGCGCTTGACGCCCGGCTTGCCGGCCAGCCAGTCCTCGAACGCGAGTTCCAGGCCCTCCTGCCCGCGGTCGTCGATGTCGGTGTAGCCGATGATGTGCGCCAGCGCCTCGCCGGCCGGGTAGTAGCGCCGGAATTCGCGCTGCTTGTGCACACCGGGAATCTCGAGCGCGAGCACTTCGTCGGCGTCGGCCGGATTCATGTGGCGCTTGAGGAAGACGAACTCCTTGTCGGCGCGCTGCGCCAGGCGCTGGGTCAGCACCTCGAGGCTGATGTCGAGGGCACCCGCCAGCTCCGGCAGGCGCTCGCTGCCCTCGGCCAGCAACTCGCCCGGGTGCGCCCACAGCGAGTCGACCGGAGTCGACACCGCCAGCGGCTCGCCGTTGCGGTCGACGATCATTCCGCGCAGCGCGGTGATCTTGATGTCGCGCAGGTGCCGCGCATCACCTTCGCGCTGGTAGAACTCCTTGCCGAGGATCTGCACCGCCACGGCCTTGCCGACGAGCCCGGTGGTCGCGAGCACGAGGAACATCGCGACCACGTACAGACGGATCCGGTAGTTGGGCTGGCGTGCGCGCGGCTTCATGGTGCGGTCACCACGATGTCCTGCGGCGTCGGGAAGACCATCCCCATCTCGGCGACCGCGCGCTGCTCGACCTGGGCGGCGTCGGCCCAGGTCGACTGTTCGGTCTGCAGCAATCCCCATTCGATGTCGAGGTCGTCGCGCTCGGCACCGAGGGTCTCGAGTTCGGAGAACAAGGCACGATGCTCGTGGCGCGCGTAGACCAGCGCGATCGCGCTGCCGAGCACGGCGGCCAGCAGGAGCACGAAGAGCACGTTGACGCTCCTCATGGCAGCCGTTCCGCGACGCGCATCACCGCGCTGCGGGCGCGCGGGTTGGCGGCACACTCGGCGGCCGAGGGATGCACGCGATCGAGCTCGCGCAGGCTCATCGGCGGCACCGCGCCCGGCGGCAGGCGGCGCGAGCCGGCCGGCGGCCGCGCGCGCTCCTGGATGAAGCGCTTGACCCGGCGGTCCTCGAGCGAGTGGAAACTGATCGCCACCAGGCGTCCGCCCGGCGCCAGCAGATCGTGGGCCGCGGCGAGGCCGGCGTCGATCGCCGCGAGCTCCTCGTTGACCGCGATGCGGATCGCCTGGAAGCTGCGCGTGGCCGGGTGCAGCCCGTCGTGCCCGCGCCCGAGCAGGCCGCGGATGAACTCGGCCAGTTCCAGCGTGCGGGTGAAAGGCAGTTCGGAGCGACGCGCGCAGATCGCGCGGGCGATGCGCCGCGAATGGCGTTCCTCACCGTACTCGAAGAGCACCCGTGCCAGCTCGATTTCCGGCACCTCGGCCAGCCACTCGGCGGCGCTGCGGCCGGATTCGGGGTCCATGCGCATGTCGAGCGGACCATCGCGCATGAAACTGAAGCCGCGTTCGGCCTCATCGAGCTGCGGGCTGGAGACGCCGAAGTCGAAGAGCACGCCATCCCATCCGGCCGCGGGCAGCGCGGTGCCGATGTCGGCGAAGTTGCCGCGGCGGATCGAGAAGCGGGCATCGACGGAGGCCAGCGCCGCGCCGACCACTACCGCCTCGGGATCGCGATCGAAAGCGACCAGCCGCCCCTCGGGGCCGAGGCCGTCGAGAATGGCGCGGCTGTGGCCGCCGCGGCCGAAGGTGGCATCGACGTAACGGCCGGCCGGACGCAGCGCCAGGGCCGCGACCGCTTCGGCCAGCATGACCGATGCGTGCGCGGCGGGGGCCCCCGCCATCCTTGTCGATACCGCTGGCGCCATCTGCGTCCTCCCGGTCAGAACCGCAGTTGTCGCATGTCGTCAGTGATGTCCTTTGCCTCGATGGGAGCTTCGATCCGGGCCTTCTGGCCGGCCTCGCTCCAGAGTTCGAACTTCGCACCGATGCCCAGCAGCACCGCCTGGCGCTCCAGCGCCGCGGTCTGGCGGGCGGTCTGCGGCAGCAGCAGGCGGCCATGGCCGTCGAGCTGCACATGCGCCGCCGCACCGACCAGCTTGCGCTGCAAATCGCGATGGGCCGCATCGAAGCTGGAGAGCTGCATCACCTGGTCGCGCACGCGTTCCCACTCGGGCTGCGGCCAGATCCACAGGCATTCCCGTTCGAATGGGTTGTAGGTGACGACCAGGCGATTGCCGCACAGCGCCGCCAATTGCTCACGATAGGACGTCGGGACGGCCATGCGTCCCTTGTCGTCGATCGCAATGGTGGACTCGCCGTAGAACACACCGATCCCCACAAAAACCCACTTTTCACCAAGTATTGCCACTCTAAGGCCAGTAACTCGGTGGGTCAAGGAAAAACCCTTGTCGGTCAATGACTTAAATGAACTTGAAGTGGATTCTCAAGTGTCAGCTGATAAGCGCCTGAAATTGCAGGCTTTTCGCACTGGACAGGCGGCAGCGACACGGTGTGCCGCCGGTCGCGGTCGATTCCCGTGCCTTGCCTTCGCCCGCGATTTGCCGCAATCGTGACAGCCGCTACCCGCTGCAAGCATCCTTGGCGCTCCCTGTCCGTGGAGCCGCCGATGGCGACGCCGTTTGCCCGCCTGAGCCGCAACGACATGCTGCGCATCGTCGAGATCCGCACCAAGATCGTCAGCGCGGCCTCACTGGCCATCGGTGCCGCCTGGGCGGCGGTTCACGCGCCGCACTTTTCCATCGGCGTGCTGCTGCTGATGGTCATGGCCAGCCTGCTGGTCGACCTCGGTACCACCGCCTTCAACAGCTATTTCGACTACACCGGCGGCGTCGATACCCGCGAATCGGACCTCACTGGCGACAAGGTGCTGCTCGAGGGCCGCGTCGACCCGAAGGCCGCACTGTGGATCGGCGCGCTCTGCTACCTGGCCGCGATGCCCCTCGGCCTCTTGCTCGGCTGGCTGGTCCACCCGGCGGTGATCTGGATCGGCGCCGGCTGCATGCTGGTGGGTTTCGGCTACAGCGGCGGGCCGCTCGCGCTGTCGCGCACGCCGTGGGGTGAACTCTTCGCCGGCGGCACGCTCGGCTTCGTGCTGATCCTGCTGACCGCCTGGGTGCTCGGCGCCCCGATCGGCGCGCCGCTGGTACTGCTGGCGCTGGCGCCGAGCCTGCTGATCGCGGCGATCCTGTCGACCAACAATGCCTGCGACCTCCAGGGCGACGCGCGCGCCGGACGGCGTACGCTGGCGATCGTGCTCGGTCCGGTGCTGGCCTCGCGGCTGGTCGAGGTGCTGGTCGGCGCTGGCCTCGCCATCGGCCTGATGCTGCCGCTGACGGCCGTCTTGCCGGCCGGATTCCTGCTCGCCTGGCTGGCGGTGCTGGCGCTGGCCGTGTACACCTTGCGGGCGATGCGGGCCCGCGGCTACTCGGCGGCGAGCAAGGCTCCGAACATGGGTGGCATCTCGCTGATCTTCCTTGCCGCGTCGCTGGCACTGGTGGGCGCGCTGCTGTGGCAGGCCTGGGCATGAACATGGGTGCCGTCGGCAGGATCCTGATTGCGCTGCTGCTGGCGCTGCCCCTTGGACTCGCCGCCGCCGAGCGTCTTCCGCGCGCTGAAGGCAGCGAGTTGCGCGTGCTGGTCTGGAATGTCTCGCGCCACGCTGTCTTTCAGCACGCCGAGAATTACGCCCGGGTGCTGGCACGGATCGATGCCGACCTGATGATCCTCGACGAGGTGCCGGCGGACGGTGGAGCCGATCGCCTCGCCCGCGCGCTGCAATTGGGTCACGGGTGGCGGATCAGCTACGGCACGAGCGGCCACAATCAGCGCAGCGCCCTGCTGGCGCGCGGTGAGTGGCGGGCGTTGGCCGGCTTCGGGCACATTCCCTACGGCCGCCGCGCACGCGAACGACTGCTTGCCGCCACCCATCCGGACATTCGCGAACGCGAGGCGCGGAGCCTGGCTGGCGGCGTGGCGGCCCATGGCGCGATCCTCGAACTCGATGGGCGCCGGCTGCTGGTCGCCGGACTCGACCTGCAGTGTTGCGGAGACTCCCCGGACAGCGCCGAGGAGCTACGGCGACTCGTCGAGGCGCGAGCGATCCGGACGCTGGTGGAGCGCGCTGCGGCGCGCTCGCGCCTCGATGCCGTGATCGTTGGCGGCGACTTCAACACCACGCAGGGGCTGGCGCCGGTCAACCGGGTTGCCGGCGTGGGCCGGAACACGCCGCCACAGCTGCGACGTGTCGATCCACGCCATGCCGACGGCCAGACCTGGACCTGGGACGGGCGCGGCACACCGTTTGCGTCGAAGGCGCTGGACCATGTGCTGCACTCGCGCGAACTGGTCGTCCGCGCGGCCTTGATCTTCGATCCGGAGACGCTCCCGCCAGAGCAACGCCTCGGCCTCGATCCGGAGCTCATGCGTCAACTCGGCGACCACCGCCCGATCGTCGTCGACTTCGCCTGGGTCCGGTAGCCCGCGTTGGCCACGTAGCCCGCGTTGACCGCGCAGCGGGCTACGCGGGTACTTGCCGCGAACCCACGCGGGTACTGGCTGCCAACCCTCGCGGGTAGCGCCTGCGGCACAACCCGCGCTACGGCGGGTCGAGGAAGCCGCCGGCGCGGTAGGTCAACACCAGCGTGTCGCGGTGTCCGGCGAGGATCGGCGTGGTCTCGTGAACCACGCGCGCATCGTCCATCAGCAGCGCGCTGCCGGGCTCCGCCAAGGTGAAACGCACACCGAGCGGACCGTTCGCATCGAAGACCCGCGTCTCGCCGCCACGCACATCCTGTCGTGCGAGCAGCACCACGGCAACGTAATCGACGCCATCGCGATGCGCACCCTCGGGCGTCGGCCGGCCGATGCCGGCGGTGGTGTCGATGCGGAACTGGTGCACCTCGACAAAGGGTACCGGCGCGCCGCGTACGGCGGTGAAGAAGCGGCCGAGTCCGGTGACGATGGAAACCAAGTCGGGGTCGGCGAGCGCCTCGGCGTGCACCGGGTCGAAGTCGCGCAGCATGCCGCCGTGCAGCGCGTTGTAGTCGGTGGGCTGCCAGTGCGGACGCTCGACCCGGCGCAGTACGTCGCCACCGTCGTCGGAGAGCAGCAGCGAGGCGTGACGACGAAAACGGTAGCGACCGCCGTCGCGCAGGTGCTCATCCGCCGGCAGGTCCTGCCACCAGCGCGCGTCGAGCGCGGTGAAATCGAGCGGCCGGCCGGCGATCTCCGCGAGCCGCTGCGGCGACAGGCACACGAAACCCTGGCCGCGCAAGCGCGCTCGGGGGGCGTCATCGGAGAGGGACCAGAGATTGGCGTCCATCGTTGAGCGCACTTTCGGCGGATATCCGGTCAGCCCGCAGTGTGGCGACGAGCGGGGAAAGGGGAAAGGGGGCAGGAGGCAGGGGCCGAAGCCCGCGTCAGGGCTCGGCACCGCCGCAAGCCTCCTTCCCCTGCCCCCTGCCTCCTGCCCCGCGTCGTCGCCGAGGGCCTGGCTAGCCCATGGGCCAGCCCGCACGCCGGCTCGAATCAGCCCGCCAGGTCCGGCGTCCAGCGACCCAGGGCCGCCAGGCCGTTTTCCTTGGCACGCAGTGCCACGGTCTGCTGTGCCGCGGCGAAGTTGCCGACCATGTCCTTGGCCCACAGCTTCAGCGCCGCCGACTGCATCGCGCGGCCGTAGGAGAAGCTGAGCGGCCACGGGTGCGGGCCCATCTGGTTCATCGCGTTGAGGTGCTGGGTCGCCATCTCGTCGGACTGGCCGCCCGAGAGGAAGACGATGCCCGGCACCGCGGCCGGCACTGCCGTGCGCAAACACATCAGCGTGGCTTCGGCGACCTCGTCGACATCGGCCTGCTCATCGCAGTCCTTGCCGGCGATGACCATGCTGGCCTTCAGGATCGTGCCCTCGAGCACGACGTTGTGCTCGTACAAGGCCTGGTACAGCGAGCGCAGCGTGGCCTCGGTGACGTCATAGCAGGTCTCGATGTCGTGGCTGCCGTCCATCAGCACCTCGGGCTCGACCATCGGCACCACGCCGGCTTCCTGGCACAGCGCGGCATAACGCGCCAGCAGTTGCGAATTGGTTTCGATGCAGGTCGAACTCGGCATGTCCTCGCCGATGGTGATCACCGCCCGCCACTTGGCGAAGCGCGCGCCCAGGCCCACGTACTCCTTCAGGCGCTCGCGCAGCCCGTCCAGGCCTTCGGTGACCAGCTCGCCCGGGAAACCGGCAAGCGCGACCGGGCCGAGGTCGACCTTGATGCCGGGCAGCACGCCGGCGGCATTCATCACATCGACGAAACGCTGGCCGGTCTTCGTCGACTGGCGGATGGTCTCGTCGTAGAGGATCGCGCCGGAGATGTGATCACCCAGGTTCGGCGTCGTCAGCAGCATCTCGCGATAGGCGCGACGGGTTTCCTCGGTGCACTCGATGCCGACCGCATCGAAGCGCTTCTTGATGGTCTTGCTCGACTCGTCGATGGCGATGATGCCCTTGCCGGGCGCGACCATCTGTTGCGCAACGGCGGCGAGATCGTTGATGTCCATGGTGGCACTCCGGCGGGGGAAAGGGATCCTCGGGAGTATAGGGCGGGACGCGGGGAATCCGGTCATCCCGGCGTAGGAGCGCCCTTGGGCGCGATGGTTTACGGCAAGTCCGTTCGCGCGCAAGGCGCGCTCCTACATCGCAAGACGGACCTGCGAGCCCATCGGTGAGAGCGCCCTTGGGCGCGATCGGCATTTCCGCGCGCCGTGATCGCGCCCAGAGGGCGCTCCTACGGCAACACCACCACCTCGACCCGCCGGTTGCGCGCGCGGCCGGAAGGCGTTCCGTTGTCGGCGATCGGCGCCGATTCGCCGCGACCGGCCACGTCGAGACGGGCGGCATCGGCGCCGAGCGCGACCAGCGCATCGCGGACGGCGGCGGCGCGCTGTTCGGACAGGCGCTGGTTGGGTGCCTCGGCGCCGACATCGTCGGTGTGGCCCTCGATCAGCACCCGCCGGCCCGGATACTGCTCGATGAACTGGACCACCGGCTGCAGGCTGCCGCGCACCTCGGTCTTCAGCGCCGACTGGCCGGGTGCGAAGAAGACATCGCCCAGCGTGAGGGTCGGTCCGCGATCGCTCTCCACCGGCCTCAGCAGGGCGAGTTGCGCCTTGAGGTTGACCGCCTGGGCGCTGGCCAGTTCGGCTTCCTGGCGGGCCAGCGAGGCCTCTCGGCCGCGTGCTTCGGCGAGCCTGCGGGCGGCATCGGCATCGGCGCGCGCCTGTTCGGCGGCTGCCCCGATCTCCTCGCTGCGCGCGCGCTCGGCTTCGGCCTCTTCGCGCAGGCGCTCGGCCTCCTCGGCACGAGCCAGCGACTGCAGGCGCAGCTTCTCGGCCTCGAGTCGCGCCAGTTCGGCATCGCGCCGACTGGCCTCCAGCAGGATCGCCTTGCGCTCGTCGTCGAGCGCCCCCAGGCGCTCCCGATCGCGTGCGGCGGCGACCGCGGCGACGTAGACCGCGATCCGCAGTTCGGCCAGGTCGGCGAGGTGGCGGCGCAAGTCGGCATCACCCTTGGGCACCGCACGGATCGCATTCAGCGCGTCGTCGACGCGGGCCGCCTCGAGCGGGGCGCGAGTGCGGTCCTCGCGGGAATCGAGGCTGCGCCAGTCGGCTTGCAGGCGTTCGAGTGCGAGATCGCGCTTGGGCGGGGCAGCACAGGCGGCCAGTGCCAGGGCGAGAGCCATGGACAGGGTCAGGCGCTTCATGGCTGGCCCCCCTCGCCGAGCAGCTCGCGGCGCAACTGCGCGTTGTCCTGCTCCTTGGCCTGCACCTCGGCGCGCAGGCGCGCTCCGGCGCTCTTCGCGCTGGCGAGTTCGGCGCGAGCCTCGGCAATGATCAGCAGTCGCTGCGCCTGCTCGTTCTTGCGCGCCGCGATCAATGCGCTGGCGCCATCGACTTCCTCGCGGGCCAGTCTGAGGTCGACCGGGGCGCTCTCGGCGGCACCGGCCGCCTCGGCGG
>JANJUH010000469.1 GCA_024710675.1 Lysobacterales bacterium | reverse complement strand
GTGGGAGAGGGGGCGGGCCAAGGCTCGTGGCAGGCCTCGCAGCAACAGCTTGCCGATGCGCAGGCTCGGGTCCCTGCCACCCTGGTAGCTGGCCTTGCAGCGATGGCGCATAGCGCCTGCTCAGCCGCGTTCCAGCAGCTTGCGCAAATCGATCAGCGCGGCATTCGCGCGCGAGACGTAGTTCGCCATCACCAGGCTGTGGTTGGCAAAGAATCCGTAGCCACCGCCATTGAGGATCACCGGCGCGTAGATCGCTGCCTGCGCTTCCTCGAGTTCGCGGACGATCTGCTTGACGCTGATGATCGCGTTCTTGTCCTCGAGCACCGGCCGGAAGTCGACCTCGATGGCCTTCAAAAGGTGCATCAATGCCCAGGTGGTGCCGCGCGCCTCGTAGAAGACGTTGTCGATCTCGAGCCACGGCGTGCGCGTGATCATGACCCTTGGCGTGGCGGTCGACTGCTGGGCGTTCTCCTCGCCCTGGAGGTCGGTGTTGATGCGCACCTGGCCGACGCTGGCGCTGAGGCGCTGCGACAGCGAGCCCATCTGCTTCTCGACCAGCGACAGCCACGCGACCAGGTTGTCGGCGCGCACGTAGAACTGCGCGTCGTACTGGTCGGCATCACCCAGGCGCAGGAAATAGCCCTGGAGGTGGCCAATGCCCTGGCGATACTGGCTCTCGGTCGAGGGGAAAATCCAACTGTCATTGCTGTAGGCCAGCAGGGGTTGCGCCTCGCGCAGGTCCTTGTCGTCCTGCGACTGGCTCTGCGAGCGCGAAAAGTCGTTGCGCAAGGCGAGGGTGAAATCGCGCAGGGTCTGCAGCACGCCGAATTCCCATTCGGGAATGTTGTCCATCAGCAGCCCGGGCGGGGCGATGTCGTTGGACAGGTAGCCGCCGGGCTTGTCGAGCAGGGTCTCGCCGAGGCGGATCGCGGTCGACACCGTGACGGCACCGGGGACGACTTGCTGCCCTGCCGCCTGTGCGCGTTCGCGCGCCGTGGCCTGGACCTTGAAGGCTTCGGGCTCGTCGGACCAGTAGAACATCAGGCCGAGGATCACCAGCACATACACGCCGGCCAGCGCCGCCAGCCCGCGCAGCAGCCAGCGGCCGCGCCCTGCGGGCCTGGGGACGGTGAACTCCGAGGCGGGCGGGACAGCGGCCGAGGGCAGGTCGCCAGCTTCCATGGGTCTCTCCAGCGCTGAAGTTGGCGCGATCCTAACCCGCCCTTGGCCCGGACTCGCCAAATGGCGGTGAACCGCCGCCTTCGAGCGTGGGCAGCAGGCGTGCCTCGATGTCCGCGGCGATCGCCCGCATCGCCTGTGCCTGCAGTGCGTAACCGCTGCAGATGCCGCGGCCGAGTTCGGGACAGCCATCGCAGCGGCGGGACTGCACCCTGCGACGTACCCGCCGGTAGCTCCACCAGAGCAGTGCTGCGGCCGGCAGCACGGGCCACAAGCTCACCGGGTCACGGGCCACGGCGTGGGTCGCCAGCGGGATCAGCAGGCCGAGCGCCAGTCGCAACCCGTCCCGCAAGGGTCGCCACAGCTTCGGCCACAGGCGCGGCCAGGACAGGAGCAGCACCGGGACGGCCAGCGCCAGCGCCAGCGGCGCGATCCACGGGCCGGGTGTGGCCAGCACCGCAGCGGTGCCGATCACGATCCCCGTGCCCATCGCCGCGCAGCCGCGGCACAGGTGCATGCGCCCGATCTGCCAGGTCTCGTGGCGATGACGGGTGCACAAGGGATGGTGCGCGAAGGCCACGGGCCAGCCGTGGCGCCATTCGATCGCCCAGCGCTGGGCGCGCGTCAGGCTCACGACTGGCCGGGTCGATCCAGCCGGTCGGCGATGTCGCGCAGGATCGCGCCGGCGGCGCCGGTCGGGATGTAATCGGGGATCGGCCGGATCACCACCGCCGTGCCGTGCGCGACCACGGTGCCGGTGTTGCCCGGCATCTGCGTCGAGTATTCGAAGCGGAAGTTGATCACCGCATTCGCCTTCTGCCGGCGCGCAGCCTGGAACATGCGGTCTAGCGCCTTCTGGCGCACTTCGTCGCCCAGTTCGGCATAGCTGCCCAGCTCGCCGCCGGTCAAGTTCTTGCAGCCCATCAGGCAGTCCTGGCCGAGGTCCTTGGCGCGCACCGAGATGCCCCAGCAGATGCCCTGGTAGCTCATGATCTCGTAGCCGTCGAAACTGTCGCTGGCGGTCACCAGCACGCGGCCGGGAGCGACGTCCGGGCGGGTGCCGCCGAGCAGTTCCGGTCGCGTGAGCTGGGGCTGCGTCGGCACCTCGGGCACATCGTCGGAGGAAACGGTGAAGACCGCGCGCTGGCCGGGGGTGCTCATCACAGGGGTGCTCCGCAGGAAGGACAGTGACGGACGCCGTCGTGCTCCATCTTCACCAGCTCGCCGCAACTGCCGCAGGTGGTGCGGCGGCGGGTCGAGACCGCGTAACTGTAGGTGGCGATGGCCAATGCCAGGAACAGGATGCCGCCGATGCCGTAGACCACGAGCGCCATCATCGCGGGCTGCCTTCTGCCGGGACGTCGCCTGTGATCCTACGCCGGTAGACCTGCAGGTTCGAGTCATTGCGGCGGTGGCGGTAACCGATGCCGAAGGGCAGGTCGCGCACCTGCATCCGGCCGTAGTCACGCTTCAGCGCCGCTTGCTGCCAGTTCGCGAACAACGCGATCGGGCTGCCGTAGCGGCCGTACAGTGTGGCCGCCCACAGGCGTGGCTGGAACCAGGCGTGCGGGATGCCGCTGTCCTCCTGCACCACCAGCTCGCTCTCGGCGAGGATGGCCGCGCGCACCATGGAGAAGTACGGCTTGTGCATCAGGTACGAGGCGCTCTTGATGAAGCTGGCCTCGGGCTCGCGCGCCTTGATGAACTCGAGGTACTGCGGCGTGCGTTTGAGGCCATTGTCCGAGAGGTCGGCGGCGAAGTACCAGAGGCGCCGGAAATCGGCCTCGCCGGGCAGGAAGTAGTCGATCACCACCCCGGGCACGATCCCGCGCGGTGCCGCTGCCACCGCCTCCGGTGTGGCCACGCAGATCTCGCCACCCCCATCGAGCAGCACGTGGTGCACATCGACGATCGCGTGGCCGGCCTCGGCGAGGAAGACGAAGAGCAGTGGCGTGACGCCCGGGAGCCGCGCCTTTTTCAGGTCCACCTGCAGGTCATTGGTGCGAAAGAAGCTGAAGGACAGCACCGCATGGAGGGACTTGCGGATCTCGGCCAGGCTGCCCACCAGCTCTTCGGATGAGAGTCCGGCCAGCACCGGCACCGGCCCGACCGGTTCGAGGCCGGTCATCACCGCCTCCCGCGCATCCGGGAAGAAGCGCAACAGGTACAGCGCATCCGGGCCGCTGAAGGGGTACCAGATGCGCGTCGGGGCACTGCCGGCGGCGCCCAGTTCGGCACGGGCGAAGGCGGCGACCGCATCGAGCTGGCGCTTTCGCAACTCCTCCCAGCCTGCGCCCAGCGTGTCGCGATGGCGGGCCAGCGCCGCAGCCGGGATCTCTGCGGCCAGCTCCGAGCCGGCCTGCAGTTCGAAGCCGGCGAGCAGGCGCGCGGTGTCGGTCAGCCGCGACTGGTCGTAGACGGGCGCCGCCTCGCCGCTGCAGTCCGGCCAGTCCTCGGCCATGGCGGACAGCGGCAGCAGGGCGGCCAGGAACCATCCATGGCATCGGCTCATCGGGAACCCATCATGATCGGACCCGGCGCATGATCGCCGAAGTGGCCGCGCTGGCGCGCGCGATCGAACGCGCCCGATTGCACACCCCGCGCCTTTCGTGAGAAAAAGACGGGCACGAGGCAAGGAGAGCAGGCCATGGTACCGGTGAGCCAACTGCTGGCGAACAAGGGCAATGCCATCTACAGCCTGGGACCCGACGAGCCGGTCTTTGATGCGATCCGGCTGATGGCCGAAAGGCAGGTCGGCGCCCTGCTGGTGATGGACGGCGAGGCACTGCTCGGCATCGTCAGCGAGCGCGACTACGCGCGCAAGGTGATCCTGATGGGGCGTTCCTCGAAGGAAACGCCGGTCTCGGCGATCATGACGCCGGCGCCGCTGATCACCGTGACGCCCGATTCACGCGCCCGCGAGTGCATGCGCCTGATGAGCGATCGCCGTATCCGCCACCTGCCGGTGCTCGACGGCGGGCGCGTGGTCGGCATGCTGTCCATCGGTGACCTGGTGCGCGCCATCATCGAGGCACAGGACGCCGAGATCCAGCAACTGACCCAGTACATCGCCGGATGAGTGCAGCCGGGATCGACAGCCCGGCGCGATCGCTGGCGGAATTACGTGCGGAGCTCGACCAGGTCGATGCCGAACTGGTGGGCGCGATCGCGCGTCGGCAGGCGCTGGTCGCCGAGATCGGGCGCTGGAAGCATGCCCAGGGCCGCCAGTTGCGCGACTACCAGCGCGAGCGCGAGGTCATCGACAAGGTACGGGCCTCGGCGCAGGCAGCGGGGCTCGATCCCGAGGTCGCCGCGCAGGTCATGAAGCTGCTGATCGAGGCCTCGCTGTCGACCCAGGAACAGGACCGCGTGCGCCTTGCCGGCCAGGGCGACGGCCGGCGCGCGCTGGTGATCGGCGGCAATGGCCGCATGGGGCGCTGGTTCGTCCGATTCCTCGCCGCGCAGGGCTACGCCGTCGAGGTCGCCGACCCCGGTGGCGCGCCCGATGGAATCCCGGGGCGTGCCGATTTTGCCGATGGGCCGCTCGATCAGGACCTGATCGTCGTCGCGGCCCCACTCGGCCACAGCAACGCGGTGCTGCTGGAACTGGCAAGGCGCCGGCCGCCCGGGATCATCTTCGACATCGGTTCGATCAAGAGCCCGCTGATCGAGGGCCTGCAGGCCTGCGCCAGGGCCGGGCTGAGGGTGTGCTCGGTGCACCCGATGTTCGGGCCGGACGCGGTGCTGCTCTCCGATCGCCACGTGATCTTCATGCCGGTGGGCGATGCCGCCGTCGTGGCCGAGGCCCGCGCGCTGTTCGCGCAGACGATGGCGCAGGCGGTGGACATGCCGCTCGCCGAGCACGACCACCTGATCGCCTACGTGCTTGGCCTCTCGCACGCACTCAACATCGCCTTCTTCACGGCACTGGCAAATTCCGGCGAAGCGGCACCGAAGCTCGCAAGGATGTCGAGCACGACCTTCGACCGCCAGTTGCAGATCGCCAGCGGCGTCGCCCGCGAGAATCCGCGCCTGTACTACGAAATCCAGCGCCTCAACGAGCACCGTGGCGAGGCGCTGGCTGCGCTCAAGCGCGCGGTCGAGGAGATCACGCGCTGTGTCGAGAGCGGTGACGAGGTGGGTTTTGTTGCGCTGATGGAACGCGGCCGCGGCTACCTGAGCGCGCGCGGGCGCTGAGGCCCCGGGGCTTTGGCTGTGTGGGTCCGGATTTGTCCGGACGCTCTTCCGGGGTGCAGAACAGAAGCGTCGGGATGAATCCCGACCCACAGAAGCCCGGCAGGGATGAATCCCGACCCACAGAAGCCCGGATTTGTCAGGTGGGTCCACAGTGATCGTGGGTCCGGATTCATCCGGACGCTCTTCGGGGGTGCGAAGCAAAGGGGTCGGTATGAATCCCTACCCACGGAGGCTCGCAGCCTCGGGATGCATCCCGACCCAGAGAGGGCGGGCGTTGTGAACGCCGACATGCAGAGGTTGGCCAGCCCCTCGTGACGGCTGACCATCCTTTGCGTGCCCTCGTCCACCCGAGCAAACCATCGAATCGCGCCCCGTCACATAGTGTGATTGTTCTATGGGCGCTCCTTACCGTGGGAACAAGCGCGGAGTGTTCCGCGTCCGGTCCCACATCAGAAGGAGAGTCACCATGGCTGTCAGGAAGCGTACCGGTGCCAAGTCCCGCACCCGCGCCACCAAGGCTGCCCAGCCGGCGCAGGCCCGCGATCTCTGGCGCGCCTCGATGGGCGCGGTCGCGCTGACCCGCAAGGAAGGCGCCAAGCTGGTCGGTCAGATCGTCGACCAGGCCAAGGACGCGCAGGCGCGCGCCGTCGAGTTCGTCGAAGGCCGTGTGGCCGACGTGCGCGGTCAGGTCGAGGGCGTGATTGGCAAGGTGCAGGATGCCGCCAACCAGAACCTCGCGCAGGTCGAGCAGGTCGTCAGCGGCCAGGTCACCCGCGTGCTGTCGCGCCTGGGCATTCCGTCGAAGGCCGATGTCGAGCAGCTCTCGCGCCGCGTCGCCGAGCTGAATCGCCAGGTCAAGGCGCTGAAGACGGGCGCCAAGGCGGCCTGATCCGGCGTTTCAGGGGTACCGACGACGGGCGCTGCGGCGCCCGTCGTTTTTTGGGCCCGGCGCAGGGTGGGCGATGTAGCACCGCATGCAGTCCCCGCACCCTCCTCAGCCGTACAACATCCGCCAGAACAGCCAGCCCGGGATGCCCAGGAAGAAGAGCAGGCGGGCAGCCGCTTCCATCATCCGCCGGGTCGGCAAAGCGCGCGCTGGTGCAATCCGCAGCGCAATGACAGTGGCCAGCTCGCTGCACATCCGCAAGCCGGCCGCAAAGAGCATCAACCCGATCGACCACGAGGCCCACCAGATGGCCAGGCCGAGCAGCCAGGCCGTGGCGCCATAGGTCTGCAACTCGCCGAAGGTGCCGCCGTAGGCGATGTACTGGTGCAGTCGGAAGGCGGGCAGGGCGGGCACCAGCGGGAACAGCCCGAACTTCACGAAGGGGTGGTCCAGCCAGGGTCGCCGGGTCAGCGCGCGCAGTCGTGCGAGTTGGTCCCGCATCGACGCGCTTCGCGGGCCTACGGCGAGCCTGGCACCGGATTGCTCCAGCATCTCCCTGAAGCCTGCCGGATCGTCGACGGCCAGCCCGTGGCCGAGGCGCCCGCCCGAGGCCAATTCCAGCGTCAGGCCCGGTCCGGGCAGTGGCCAGTGCCAGGCGTGCGCCTTCGCGACGCGCGCGAGCGGGATCTCGATGCGCTCACCGGGCCGCTCGATGAGCAGCACACCCTCGCGACATTCGGCATGGGCCCTGCGGCTGCGTGCGATCGCCCAGCCCAGCAGCAGGGGTGCGAGCACTGCCCACAGGAAGAGCTGGATCTGCGCCAGCGCATTGACCTGCCAGCCGTAGCGCCAGGCCATCTGGGCGGCGAGGGCGATCAGGCCGGCGGCTGCGGTCAGACGGAGGGCAGCGAGCAGGAGGCGCAGTGTGGGATTCATCAGCACGACCCGGCCGTCGAAGCGACTGGTTGACCCATCGGCCGGTGCGCTGGCCGACCCAAGCCGCCACCGCCGCAGCCCGTCGATTGCCGCCAGCAAGGCCAGGGCAAAAAGGGCGAAGTGCCCGAACCAGTCGCCCCAGCGCACCATCAGTGTGCGAGGCGGATCGACCATCGGTACTTCCCCGGCGAGCACCGCGCGATCGCCGATCGCGGTTTGGACCAGCACCTCGCCGCTGGGATCGACGAAAGCGGTCAGGCCGTTGGTGGTGACGCGCAGTTGCGGCAGGCGGGTTTCGATGCTTCGGAACCGGGCGACTTGAAGATGCAGCCGGGCGCCATCGGGCGTGGCGCTGAACCAGGCGTCGTTGGACAGGCCGATCAGGGCCTGTGCGCCGAGGCGGGCACCGTCGAGCGCAAGTCCGGGGCGGACATCGTCCAGGCAGATCAAGGGTGCGACATTCAGCTCGCGTCCGTCGCGCGCGCGCAATGGCAGCACGCGCGCGCCGTTGCCGGCTTGCCAGGTGCCGGCCCACGGCAGCCAGCGGCGCAGCAGCGGGCCATCGAGCCAGGCCGGGACGTGCTCGGTCAGCGGAAAGGGGTGGCTCTTGCGGTAATAGGCGAGAAGGCCGGACTCGGGTTCCAGGAACACCGCCGCGTTGTATTCGCCGGCCGCATCCACATCGTAGCTGCCAAAGACCAGCGCGACACCGCGGCGGCGCACGAAATCGAGGATCTCGGCATCGAGCGCGGCGCCGTCCTCGCTGCGCGGGTGGCCGTAAGGCGTCGGATAGACCGTCTCCGACCACAGCAGCGCATCGACGCCGTGCTGCTCGATGGCGGCCTGCGACAGCTCGAAGTGAGCGTCGAGCACCTCGCGCACCACGGTGTAGGCGCCCACCTCCTGGCGGCGTCGCTCGTAGTCGGTCTCGCTGGCTTGCACCATGCCGATGCGCAGCGTCGCGGCCTCGGGCAGGGTGCGCTCGGCGTGCACCGCCAGCTCGCCGATGCGCAGATGGCCGTAGCCCGCCAGGGCTGCGGGCACGGCAAGGGCGAGCAGTACCGGGGTCGCCAGTGCTCGGACCCCCGCCCGACGTCGACTCCAGCCCAGGGCCAGCGCTTCGTTGACGAGGATCAGCGCGAAGCTCAAGCCGGCCGCGCCGAAGAGATCCGCCGGCTGGCGCATCAGCAGGGCCGGCGCGAGGCCGTGCCCGAGCGTATCTCCGAGCAACTTCGGGACCAGGGTTTCGCTGCCGACCCAGGCCGCTGCGCCTGCGATCAGGCCCAGCCATGGACCGTGGGCGCGCAGCGACCAGCGGCGCACCAGGGCCAGGGCGATGAACTGCGGCTGCAGCAGCGGTGCGAGCAGCGCCAGCGCAAGCAGGGCGCCCGGTGTGCCGATGCCGGTGTAGGCGCCGATGGCCTGGCCGAACCAGGAGAACACCGCCAGCGTGAAGGCCAGCGTCATCAACCAGGCGTTGCCCAGGGTGCCACGCCAGCTCGTTTCCCGTCCGAGCGACCACAGCCAGGGCGCCAGCGCGCAGAAGCCGAGGATCCACCAGGGCCCACCCTGCGCATAGGCGGCGAGCAAGGCTGCAGCAAGGATCAGCCCGAGGTAGCGCGTCCAGCGCGCAGGCGTGCGGGCGGGACCGGGCAGGAGGCTCGATTCGGAATCAGGCATCGACGAGACACTCGTTGGCGCGCGGAGCTGCGCGCTCACTCGGGAGGCGGCGGGATCTCGATCTCGCGGATCGGCAGGCCGGGCGGGACCATGTCCGGCGGCACGACGCGGTCCTCGGGAATGGGGATCTCCCGCCCGGAGGCGTCGCGGAAAACGTAATCCGGCGAAAACATCAGGATCGGCTCGAGCGCCCGGCCATCGTCGGTCGCCTGGTAGTGGCGCACATAGCCCTCGGGCAGCGGGAACTCCTCGGGCACCGCGATGCCGCGCAAGGG
Organism: Lysobacterales bacterium; assembly: GCA_024710675.1. GTDB lineage: Bacteria > Pseudomonadota > Gammaproteobacteria > Xanthomonadales > SZUA-5 > JANJUH01. Next base: position 1,851 of record JANJUH010000469.1, on the reverse strand, counting down.
CGGGCTGGTGCCGGGCGGGTTGAAGGCCGCGATGCCGCCGGTTTCGCCGGCCTCGCGCAGCGCCTGGATCAGCTCGGCAGCGGTGGGAACGGGATCGTTCGGGGACACGTAGGTGGCCAGGTCGTTGGCATCGCCGGTGCGCCACTCCGGCGGCGCTTCGGACGTCGAGGGCGGGATCGGGGGCAAGCTGGGGCGGTTGGACGGGAGACTTGCCTGGACCTCCGGCGCTGCAGGCTGCAGCGCTGCCGCTTCGGTCTGGACCACGGCCGCCGACGGCGCTACGCCGCCTGCCGTCGTCGGGTTCGTCGTGGTCCGCGGCTTGGGCTGGAAGAGCCAGCCCATGGCGACGAGCACGGCAATGACCAGGGCCAGCGGCCACCAGCGACCCGCTCCGGATTGCTGGCGGATGATGCGTACGCCGTCGCCGTCCGGGGCGGACGGCGCGGCGGTGCCGGTGTCAGATGCGTTCACCGGCGCTCCGTTTCAGCCGATCAGGGGCTCGGCGGATTGTAGGTCGACAGCGCCCAGCCCATGCGCTCGTGGCCGAAGCGGTTCCAGATCGGGCTCTTGCCGCCGCTGAAGCTCGTGTAACGCGCCGCGCCGGTGCCCGAGCTGCCACCGAACAGGCCGGCGCGCATCGTTGTTCCGCTGTAGGTCGGGTGCACGTCGTCGGACTGGATGTAGTCGTAGCTGGTCGAGGCCGTGGCGAACTTCGTATTGGCATCGCGCAGCGTGGACCGATACGTCGTGGTGATCTTGTTGACGTAGGCCGCCTCGCTCTCGCCGGCCACATAGCGGATGGCGTCGGAGTCGATCAGGCCGTCGCCGTTGCTGTCGTAATCGGCGGCCATGTACTGGGCGAAGCTGTCGGCGCACTTGAAGCCCTTCTGGCGCGCGTACTCGCACATCCAGTAGTTCATCTTCGCGATCACCGGCAGGAAGGTGGTGCGCATGTTGACCGTGGCGCCGGTGCTGGCATCGCGGCAGGAGCTCTGCACGTTGTCGGCGTTGTAGCCGGGGTAGTACAGGTTCGCGATGATCTTCAGGCGCACGTTCGGGCTGGCGTTGGCATTGATGTAGTCCATCGCCGCCGCGACATTGACCTTGCAATTGTTGAGCGCGGTGTTGAGCACGCCATAGTTGCAGGTGCCGCTCTGGCCCTTGAAGCTCGAGCGCGCCTGCAGGCCGTCGTTGCCGCACATCTCGAAGGTCACGACGCGCGTGTTGCTCGCCTGCATGTAGCTGCGCTCGGCGACGATCTTGTTCTGGTAGACGTCCGAGGCGATCGCGCCGGACTTGGCGCGGCGCACGCTCTCGATATCGGCATTCCACAGCGCCGCGAGGTATTCGGCTTCAACCGTGGGCGCGGCATATCGCGCGGCATTGGTCGTCGAGCCGTTGTAGCCCGCGTAGATCGAATCGCCGTAGGCGACGACGCGGTACTTGGTGCTGGTGCCCGAGCGATCGACCGTCCAGGACACGTTCTGGTTCAGCGTGTTGGCGGCCGCGGTGCCGCCGATGGCCAGCAAGAGGGCAGCCGGCAACAGGCCGCGGACAGTGCGACGAAAAGCGTTCATCAGATCCTCCCCAGGATGACGTTTGGTGTGGCACTTGCCGCGGACGCTCCCCGTCCGTGGCGATTGTAAATTTGCGTACCAGTTGCCGAAACTGTGAAATGGTTCCGTTGCTGGCGGGCGGAAAGCTACGCGTACGCAGGAGTACGGTCAACGGGGTCGGTAGGGCGCGCTGGTCGCGCGACGGGGTGGTCTCGAGGCCAGCCCGTCGCGCCACAAGGGCGCTCCCACAGCAGTGGCGCTGTCTTCGGCTCAGCGACGAGGCCGCGAATGCTTG
>JANJUH010000442.1 GCA_024710675.1 Lysobacterales bacterium | reverse complement strand
GGTCGTCGGAGTGCCAGAGACCGTCCATGTAGCCCTCGGCCACGCCAACGCTGCCGCCGATCACCATCTGCTTCCAGGCTTCCGGATCACGGATCTCGACGGTCGCCGACAAGGGCTCGCCGGCCACTTCGCGCCCGAAGCTGAGACGTTCGCCGTTTTCGACGACGGTCAATCGACCCTCGGCAAGCCCCATCAGGCTCTTCAGCACCTGGCGGCGATAGAAGCCACCCTGGATGTCGGCGAGCGTGACCTCGGATTCGGGCGAGTCGGCTCGCAAGGTGTCGTTGGCCATGGGCACGCTCAGTCGGAGTTCGGGTGAGGATAGAAGGGATTGCGTTTGAGTCGGATCAAGGCCGCGTTCCAGTAGATGCGAAGGACGACCGCGAGCGTGGAGAACGGATGCCGGAGCAGGAAAAGGGACAGCGTGCGCGCATCGATGACCTTTTTCTGCATTGACAGGGTGGCATCGAACAGCGTGCCATCGGCATCGGCAACGTCCATGTGTACGCGCAGGGCGTCCATCGGCGGGTCGAAGCGCCAATCGTAGCGCAGGCCCATTGGCAAAAAGGGCGAGACGTGAAAGCTCTTGTCGAAACGCCAGCCGAGCACGCGGCCGCTCTGTCCATGATGATCGGCTGTCGCCACCGGCAACACATAGGCATGGCGCTCGTCCCAGGGCGTGTTGGTGATCTCGGCGACGATCGCCGCGAGCGACCCGTCGGCATCGTGGCAGTAGTAGAAGACCACCGGGTTGAAGCAGAGCCCGAACATGCGAAGGTGCGCCAGCATCCGCACCGGACCGGCGGGGCGCGTACCCGTGGCCGCTTCGACTTGATCGAGCACCGCCTGCTTGAGTGGAATCGCCGGATCGCCGAGGTAGTCACGACGCCTGAACGAAACCAGGTTCGCGCGCTCCAGCGACCAGAACCAGCGCCCCGCGAACACCGTCGGCAGCTCGTCGAGGTCGATCAGCAACTGCGCGATCCGGTAGCGGAAATCGTGCGGATGCGGCCGGAAGCGCCGGTGGCGGACGTGGCCCTCGTAGATGGCGCTGGCGGTCATCGCTGAAGCCGCGGCGGGTGGATGTCGCCGTGTGTTGCGCCAGGGTACTCGCCGAAGAGTGGGGCTGGGGGCTGGGGGCTGGGGCGAGTGCGCAGTGGCGCTTGGCCAGGATGACAGCAGCGCGCCAGCGCCTGAATCGGATCTGTGCAGCCCCGCGGCGCGTCGTCCCGCGCGAGCAACTGGGATTGGAAGTCCCCGTAGGAGCGCCCTCCGGGCGCGATCCTCCCGCACCACCATCGCGCCCAGAGGGCGCTCCTACGGGAGGGCACTTCCGCTTTCACCACTCCACACCCAAGGCCGCGGCCGCTCGCACCGCGCTGCGCATGCCGTCCTCGTGGAAGCCCCAGCCCCAGTACGCACCGGCGTAGGAGATGCGGTCCCGGCCGTTGATCTCGTCCCAGCGCTTTTGCGCGGCGACGGCGGGGCCGTCGAAGATCGGGTGGGCGTAGTCCATGCGCGCGATGATCTTGGCCGGATCGATGCGGTGGGTTGCATTCAGCGTGACGACGAAGGGCTCGGGGCTGTCGATCGATTGCAGCAGGTTCATGCCGTAACTGACCGTGCAGGCCGGGCTGTCCGGCGCGCGTGGATCGGGCTTGAGGCGCAGCGCGTTCCAGGCCGCCCAGGCGACCTGGCGTTTGGGCAGCAGGCTGGCATCGGTGTGCAGCACGGTGTCGTTGCGCTGGTAGCGGATCGCTCCGAGTACCTCGCGTTCGGCAGCCGTGGGCTGCGCCAGCATGGCCAGCGCCTGGTCGCTGTGGCAGGCCAGCACCACATGGTCGTAATGCGCCTCGCCGCCGTCGTGGACCAGGCGCACGCCGTTCCCGTCACGATGGAGCGCGCGGACCGGCGCGCCGGCCTTCACTTCACCACGGATCGCTGGCACCAGCTTGTCGAGGTAGCGCGAGGAGCCGCCCCTGACCACGCGCCAGGGTTTGCGCGTACCCGGGTCGAGCATCTGGTGGTTGGCCATGAACTGCACGAGGTGCTTGGTCGGGAAGTCCATGATCTCGACGCTCGGGCTCGACCACAGCGCGCTGGCCATCGGCACGATGTGGTCGTCGACGAACATCCGGCCGTAACCATTGGCGGCGAGGTACTCGCCGAGAGCAGGACCGGGTCCCGGGTCCTGCAGCAGCGCCGGCGACTCGCGGTAAAAGCGCAGGATGTCGCGCACCATGCCCCAGAAGCGCGGACTCAGCAGGTTCTTGCGCTGGCAGAACAGTCGGTTGGGGTTGGTGGCGTTGTACTCGAGTCCGGTCACTTCGTTCTTGACCGAGAAACTCATCGTCGTCGGTTGCGACTCGACGCCCAGCTCGGCGAACAGGCGTGACAGCAGCGGGTAGTAGTCCGGGTTGAAGACAATGAAGCCGGTGTCCACCGAGTAATGCCGGCCGAAGCGTTCGATGTCATGGGTGTGGGTGTGGCCGCCGAGGCGGGGTGCGGCCTCGTAGACCGTGACTTCGTGCGCGCGCCCGAGCAGGTACGCGCTGGCCAGGCCGGCGATGCCGGAGCCGACGACCGCGATGCGCATCTCAGCGCGGCCGCGCGGCGACGCCGGCGGCATCGCGGATGCGCGCCGGCACGGGCTTCAGGTCCCAGATCAGGCCGACCCAGGACATCGCCTTCAGCGTGTACCAGGTCAGGTCGATCTCCCACCAATAGAAGCCCTGGCGTGCGGAGCCCGGGTAGTGGTGGTGGTTGTTGTGCCAGCCCTCGCCGAAGGTGATCAGCGCCAGCCAGAAGTTGTTGCGGCTCTGGTCGCGGGTCTGGTAGCGGCGCTTGCCCCAGACGTGGCACAGCGAGTTGATCGTCACCGTGGCGTGGAAGAGCACCACGGTGGACACGAAGAATCCCCAGAACAGGAGCTGCGGGCCGCTGGTGCCGAGCCCCGGTGCGTGCGTCTCCAGCACGCCACCGAGCCAGAACAGGAACACGGCCAGCGCGATTGGCACGAAGGTGTCGAAGCGATCGAGGAATTCGAGTTCAGGGTACTTCACGAGATCCGGAATGGCCTGGCGGTCGATCGCGAAGGCGCGCGGCGTCAGGAACCAGCCCATGTGGCTCTTCCAGAAGCCGTGTTGCACCGGCGAGTGCAGGTCGGCGGGCTGGTCCGAGTGGCGATGATGGTGGCGATGGTGCGCCGCCCACCACAGCGGGCCGCGCTGCACGCTGCTGGCGCCGATCAGGCCGAACAGGAACTGCATCGGGCGCGAGGTGCGAAATGCGCGGTGCGAGAAATAGCGATGGTAGAAGCCGGTGATCGCGAACATCCGGATCGCGTACAGGAAGGCCGCCACCGCCAACGCAAACCAGCTCACGCCGGTGAAGAAGATGCCGATGCAGGCGACATGCAGGCCGATGAAGGGGATGACGCGCAGCCAGTCGACGCGATCGGCCGCCGGGCCGTCGACGGCGACCTGCGCGCTGGTGTCGAACCAGCGCACGAGGGCAATCCAGCTCCGCCGCCAGAAGCCGCGGGTGCGCTCGACGGTCTCGTCGAAAGCGCCTTCGACACTCGCCGCCGCCTCTGCGACCCGGGCGCGGGCATTGCCGACGGCTTCCTCGACCCCGCGACCGGCCTCTTCGGCGGCGCGGCCGACCTTGCGCCGTGCCTCGTCGAGCGTCTCACCGATCGCCTCCTCGATCTGCGCAGCCTTCAGTGCCATCCGATCGGCGGCTTCGTCCTGCCCACTCATCGATCAGGCCCCCGCTGGCTCGACGAGGACTTCGGTCTTCACCGAATTGGCGATGAAGCAGCCCTTGTGAGCGCGCTCGTGCAGCATCGCCAACTCCTCGGCACTGGGCTGGCGACCCGTGAAGCTCACGCGCGGACGCAGTACCACGCGCGTCATCGCCATCTTGCCATCGACATTCTTGTCCAGCGTACCGACGGCTTCGTCCACGTACTCGGCGACCTCGAAACCCTTGATGGCGGCGACCGCCAGGAAGGTCAGCATGTGGCAGGACGACAGTGCGCCGGTGAAGGCGTCCTCGGGATCGACCGCATCCGCACTGCCGCCAAAGCCGGTCGCCGACGATGCGCGCACGACAATGCCGCCCTTGAAGTGGAGCTCATGGTCACGCGAGTAGGACTTGTCGGCATAGCTGCCGGCCGAATGACGGAAGTGGATCTTGGCGTGATGGCTGGACACGGCTGCTGTTCCGACGAGCACGGGAGCCCGTAATCATACGGGCGGCCTGTGGCGATCGGATGCAGGGCGTGTGAGGGGCATGGCGGGGAGGCCAGAGCGGGGCTAGGGGCTGGGGCGAGTGCGCTCCGCTGTTGTGGGTCGGGATTCATCCCGACGATTCTGCTTGGTCGTGGGTAGAGCGTCCGGATGAATCCGGACCCACGCAGCGGCCGCAGCGCAAAGGGTTGAAGCGAGTTCCACGGCCCGGAACTTGCCAAGCGCTGCGCGCTGTTGTGGGAGCGCCCTTGTGGCGCGACCTTTGCGCCCTAAGTCGCGCGTCAAGCGCGCTCCCACAAGACGCCCAGCCCTCAGGCGAGCACCCCCAACTCGCGCCCCACCGCGGTGAAGGCCGCGATGGCCTGGTCGATGTGAGCGGTCTCGTGCGCAGCGGAGATCTGCACTCGGATGCGCGCCTGGCCCTTCGGGACCACCGGATAGAAGAAGCCGATCACATAGATGCCGTGATCGAGCAGGCGCGCGGCGAAGTCCTGGGCGAGTTTGGCGTCGCCCAGCATCACCGGGGTGATCGGATGCGTGCCGGGCTTCAGCGTGAAGCCGGCTGCTGTCATGCCAGCGCGGAAGCGGGCGGTGTTGTCGGCGAGCTTCCGGCGCAGCCCGGCGGCGCCGTCGAGCAAGTCAAAGACCTTGAGGCTGGCGGCGACGATCGGCGGTGGCAGCGTGTTCGAGAACAGGTAAGGCCGCGAGCGCTGGCGCAGCATCTCGATGATCTCGGCACGGCCGGTGGTGAAGCCTCCGAGGCCGCCGCCGAGCGCCTTGCCGAGCGTCGAGGTGTAGACGTCGATCTTGTCCATCACGCCATGCAACTCGGCGG
>JANJUH010000426.1 GCA_024710675.1 Lysobacterales bacterium | reverse complement strand
GTGGCCCGACCTCGACGATGCGGATGTCCATGGCGTGGGTTCCGGTGGGGTTTGCGGTGGATGTGATGTTAACCGCGAGACAGCGCGCACGCCCGGAATTGTGCAGGAGCGGCGCGGGGGGGGCTCGGGCGGCCGGGGGGGGGGCGCGCTCGCCCGCCCGGCGCGCCCCCGCCCCCCCCGGCCCGCTCCTGCACAATTCCGGGCGTGCGCGCTGTCTCGCGGTTAACATCACGTCCACCGCAAACCCCACCGGAACCCACGCCATGGACATCCGCATCGTCGAGGTCGGGCCACGCGACGGCCTGCAGAACGAGGCGCGGCCGGTGCCGACCGCGACCAAGCTGGAATTGATCCGCCGCCTGGTCGACGCCGGCCACAGCACGGTCGAGGCCACCAGCTTCGTCAGCCCGACCTGGGTGCCGCAGATGGCCGATGCCGCCGAGGTCTGCGCCGGACTCGTGCCGCGCGCGGGAGTGAGCTATCCCGTGCTGGTGCCGAACGCGAAGGGCTACGAGCGTGCCCGCGCCTGCGGCGTCTCGGAGATCGCCGTCTTCACGGCGGCCTCCGAGGCCTTCAATCGCAAGAACACCAATGCCGGCATCGAGGAATCACTCGAGCGCATTGCGCTGGTGCTGTCACTGGCGCAGCGAGATGGCGTGCGCGTGCGCGGCTATGTCTCGACGGTGCTCGGATGTCCCTACCAGGGCGAGGTGCCGGTCGCCGAGGTCGTGCGCGTCGCGGCTCGCCTGCACCAGCTCGGCTGCTACGAGATCTCGCTGGGTGACACCATCGGCGTCGGCACTGCCGGCAAGGCGCGCGCGATGCTGCGCGCGGTGGCCGCGGAGGTGCCGATGACAGCACTGGCGATCCACTTCCACGACACCTACGGCCAGGCCCTGGCCAACGCGCTGGCCTGCATCGAGGAGGGCGTGCGCGTGATCGATGCCTCGGTCGCCGGGCTCGGCGGCTGCCCCTACGCCGAGGGCGCCAGCGGCAATGTGGCGAGCGAGGATGTGGTCTACCTGCTGCAAGGCCTCGGTCTCGACTGCGGCGTCGACCTTGCGCGCCTGGTCGCCACCGGCCGCTGGATCAGCGCCGAACTCGAGCGGGAGAATGGCAGCAAGGTCGGCCGCGCCTTCAAGTTCTGAGCGACCGCAGCCAACGCCGTCGATGGCCGAACTCCCCGCCAACCCTTCTCGCCGCGTCGCAGTCGACCAGGTCGCGCGCGAGCTGCTCGACTGGCTGGCGCGCCTGCGCGACAAGGCCAGCCGCGGCCCCCTCGATGGCGAGGATCTGCGCGGCATCGCCGAGCGTGTGGGAGAACTGCTGCGCCTGGGGCGTTCGGCGATCTCGCGCTACCGCGGCGTCTTCGATGGCGCCGCCGATGCGATCACGCTGCTCGACGAGGATGGCCGCATCCTCGATGCCAACGATGCCTCGGTGCAGCTCTACGGCTGGTCGCGCGAGGAACTGCGGCGGATGCGGGTGTTCGACCTCAACCCCACGCTGCCGCATGACCACATGCAGCGGGTGACGCCGGTCCTCGAAGTCGGCCGCAGCCACACCATCGAGACCACCAACGTCTCCCGCAGCGGGACCGTGATCCCGGTGGAGGTGCATTCGCGCGCCTATATCGAGGATGGCCGCAAGCTGATCGTGGCGATCGCCCGCGACATCCGTGAGCGCGAGCATGCGCAGAACGAACTGGCGGCCAGCGAGGAACGTTACGTCGCGCTGCTCGAGGCGGTCGACAAGGGTGTGTTGGTGCACGATGCGCGCGGCCGCGTGCTGTCGATGAATGCTGCGGCACGCCGGATTCTCGGCATCAACCTGGCCGCCATCAGCGATCCCGCCGCGCTCGACTTCTGGGAGCTCTACGACGAGCAAGGCGCAAGGCTGTCCTGGCCCGACAATCCGGTCGCACGGGCGATCCGCAGCAACTCGGACGTGGACTCGACCCTGCTGGGACTGGTCGACCGCCGCAACGGCATCGGCCGCTGGATCTCGATCAGCGTCGTTCCCCAGTACCATGCCGGCGAGAGCCGCCCCTTCCAGCTCATCTCGCTGTTCAGCGACGTCACCGAGCTCAAGCGCGCGAGCGAACTCTTCGACGAGGTGCAGTCGCTGGCGCGGATTGGCGGCTGGACCTACGATTTCCGCCAGCAGCACATGTACTGGACGCGCGCCGTCTACCGGCTGCTGGGCCTGGATCCCGAGTCGTCCGTCGGCCGCGAGGGGCTGCTGCCGGTCGTCCATCCGGGTGATCGCGAGGCCCTGCAGAAGGCCTTTGCGCAGTCGCGCCGCCAGGGTGCGGCGCTGGACATCGAGTTGCGTGTGCGCCACCCGGAGCGCGGGGAGATCTGGGTGCGCGTGCTCGGCCGCATGGACACCCATCGCGACCTGCCCAACCAGATGACCGGCACGATCCAGGAGATCACCGCGCGCAAGCTCGAGGAGGAGCGCCTGCGCCGCCTCGCACGCACCGACGCGCTGACCGGCCTTTTGAACCGCGACGCGATCCTCGGGGAAATCGATCAGGCGCTGGCCAGCAGCGACGCCGAGGGCGGCCCGGCCCTGATGTACATCGACCTCGAACGCTTCAAGCTCGTCAACGACCTGCTCGGCCACGCCGGAGGCGACCGCCTGCTGGTCAGCGCCGCGCGGCGCATCGTCGGCGCGCTGCCCGGCAACGTCCGTGTCGCGCGCTTCGGCGGCGACGAGTTCCTGGCGCTGGTTCCCGAAGCGGCCTCCGACGACGCCGTCTGGCAGATGGCGGACGCGGTGCACATGGCATTTGCCGCCTCTTTCCGCCAGGACGGCGAGGAATTCGTCATCACGCCCTCGATCGGCATCGCCCGCCATCCGCAGGACGGCAAGGAGGTCCAGGAGC
>JANJUH010000369.1 GCA_024710675.1 Lysobacterales bacterium | reverse complement strand
CGGCATCGTCGATACCAACCATGACCCGGACCAGGTCGATTACGTGATCCCGGGCAACGACGACGCGATCAGCGCCGTGCAGCTCTATTCCCGCGCCGCCGCCGATGCGGTGCTCGAGGGCAAGGCCGCGGCGCCGATCATGGCCTCCGGTTCCTCCGACGAGTTCGTCGAGCTCGACGCCGAGGGCAACCCGGTGAACGCGAAGCCCGAAGGCCAGCGTCGTCCGCCGCGCCCGGGCAACGATCGCAAGGGCGCACCGCCGCGCCGCGGACCGCGTGGCCCGGGCGGCGGTGGTGGCCGTCGCGATCGCAGCGAAGGCGAAGCCGAGTAAAGCAGCACACGGCAGCCGGCCGGCAAGGCCGGACTGCCATCGTCCCGTCGTCCGGCGCAGGCATGCTGCCCGCCGGGCGCGGACCCGAATCGCGGGCGGACGCCCGCCCGGTGATGGTTGGCTGTCGCCCGCCGTCACCGATGCACGGGCCGTATCGCCCATCCCGCATCACCAGAACCCGAGGTATCCCATGGAAATCACTGCTGCCCTGGTCAAGGAACTGCGCGAGCGCTCCGGCGCCGGCATGATGGAGTGCAAGAAGGCGCTCACCGAGAACAAGGGTGACATCGAAGCCGCGGCCGACTGGCTGCGCGCACAGGGCCTGGCCAAGGCCGACAAGAAGGCCAGCCGCGTCGCCGCCGAAGGTCGCGTCGCCCTCGCCCAAGCCGAAGGCAAGGCGGTCATCGTCGAGATGAACTGCGAGACCGACTTCGTCGCCAAGGACGACAACTTCGCGGCCTTCTCGAATGCCGTCGCCCAGGCCGCCCTCGCGGCTGGCAGCGATGATGTCGAAGCGATCAAGGGCCTGCCCTTTGGCGATGGCCGCACGGTCGACGAGGCACGCCAGGCGTTGGTCGCCAAGATCGGCGAGAACATGCAGGTGCGCCGCGCCGCCATGATCTCCGGGAGCATCATCGGCGCCTATGTGCACACCAACCAGAAGCTCGGCGTCCTGGTGGCGCTCGCCGGCGGCACGCCGGAACTGGCCAAGGGCCTGGCGATGCACATTGCCGCGATGAACCCGCAGTATCTCGACATGTCCGAGATCCCGGCCGAGGTGATGAACCGCGAGCGCGAAATCGCGCTGGAGCAGTCCAAGGACTCCGGCAAGCCACCCGAGATCCTCGAGAAGATGATCCAGGGCAAGATCCGCAAGACGCTGGCCGAGCAGACCCTGCTGGGCCAGTCGTACGCGGCTCCCGATGCCAACGGCATGGGCGTCGAGGAAGCGCTGAAGAAGGCCGGCGCCAAGGTCGAGCGCTTCGTGCGCATCAACGTCGGCGAAGGCATCGAGAAGAAGACCGAGAACTTCGCCGAAGAGGTGATGAAGCAGGTCGCCGCAAGCGCCGCCGAAGCCAAGTGAGTGCAAGAGGCCCCGGAAACGGGGCCTTTTGCTATCCGACTCCATTGCAGCAAGGGATCCCGATCTCCGATGACCGACGCCAAGCCCGCCTTCAAACGCATCCTGCTCAAGCTCAGCGGCGAAGCCCTGATGGGCGAGGAGGACTACGGCATCGATCCGAAGGTGCTGAAGCGCCTTGCCGCCGAGATCATCGAGGTCAGCAAGTCGGGCGTGCAGATGGGCCTGGTCGTCGGCGGCGGCAACATCTTCCGTGGTGCGGGGCTGGCCCAGAGCGGCATTGACCGCGCCACGGCCGATCACATGGGCATGCTGGCCACGGTGATGAACGCGCTGGCGCTGCAGGACGCGATCGAGAAACAGGGCGCGTACTGCCGGGTGATGAGCGCTCTGAAGGTCAACGAAGTCTGCGAGGACTATATCCGCCGCCGTGCGATACGCCACCTCGAGAAGGGTCGCATCGTGGTCTTCGCCGCCGGCACCGGCAACCCCTTCTTCACCACCGACTCGGCCGCCGCCCTGCGCGCCATCGAGATCGGTGCGGATCTCATGATCAAGGCCACCAAGGTCGACGGCCTGTACACCGCCGATCCCGCCAAGGATCCGAACGCTACGCGCTACGAGACCATCAGCTTCGATGCCGCCATCGAACGCAAGCTCGCGGTGATGGACACCACCGCCTTCGCGCTGTGCCGCGATTACGGCATGCCGATCCGTGTCTACGACATGTTCCGCGAAGGCGATCTGATGCGCCTGGTCAAGGGCGAGGCGGTCGGGACGCTGGTGAACCAGACGGGCTGAGGGGGCGGGACCCGGGACTGGAAAAGCGTATTGGTCCGCAAAGGACGCGAAGGACGCAAAGGGGTGCTTGGGCTACCCGAGGGGCGCCCGCATTCCCCCTGCGGGACTCACTCTCTACGTCTGGTACGGGAAAGCGGAACGTACGCTGAGGGTCAGCCCCGCTCCTGCTTTCCTTTGCGTCCTTTTGCGTCCTTGGCGGACAAAAAAGCTCTTTGCCATCACAAAGGACAGCACGTAGAGCCTCCCGGGGCAGCCGCGGGCTGCGGCCACCCCGGCAAGCTGAACCTCAGACCCGCTCGAGGATTCCGGCGAAGCCCATGCCGGTGCCGATGCACATCGTCACCATGCCGTACTTCTGCTGGCGACGCTTGAGGCCGTGGACCAGCGTGGCGACGCGGATCGCGCCGGTGGCGCCGAGCGGGTGGCCGAGGGCGATGGCGCCGCCCAGCGGGTTGACCTTGGACGGATCCAGGCCCGAATCGCGCATCACCGCCAGCGCCTGCGCGGCGAAGGCTTCGTTGAGCTCGATCCAGTCGATGTCACCGAGGTTGACGCCGGTCTGGCGGCAGACCTTCGGGATCGCGTCCTTGGGGCCGATGCCCATGATCTCGGGCGGCACGCCGGCCACCGAGTAGCCGACCCAGCGCGCCAGCGGGGTCAGGCCGTATTCCTTGATCGCGCGCTCGCTGGCCAGCAGCACGGCGCCGGCGCCGTCGCTCATCTGCGAGGAATTGCCGGCGGTGACGCTGCCGCCGTTCTTGAACACCGCGCGCAGCTTCAGCAGCGCCTCGACGGTGGTGTCCTTGCGCGGACCCTCGTCGGTGTCCATCGTGCGGCTGTCGTCCTTGCGGCCGCCGCTGGCGAGGTCGGGATAGTGGTCGTCGAGCTGGAAGGGCAGGATCTCGTCCCTGAACTCGCCGGCTTCGATCGCCGCGATCGCCTTCTGGTGCGAGGCGTAGGCGAACTGGTCCTGGTCCTCGCGGCTGACCTGCCACTGGTCGGCGACATTCTCGGCGGTGATGCCCATGCCGAAAGCGATCGCGAGATTCTCGTCCTTGAAGATGGCCGGGTTGAAGGCGGGCTTGACGCCCATCATCGGCACCATCGACATGCTCTCGGTGCCGCCGGCGAGCATCAGGTCGGACTCGCCGAGGCGGATGCGATCGGCTGCCAGGGCGACGGCCTGGGAGCCCGAGGAGCAGAAGCGGTTGATGGTCATCGCCGACACCGTGCGCGGCAGGCCGGCCAGCAGCACGCCGTGGCGCGCCACGTTCATGCCCTGCTCGCCCTCGGGCATCGCGCAGCCTATGATGGCGTCGTCGATGCGGCCCGGGTCGACGCCCGGCGCCGCCGCGACCGCGCCCTTCAG
>JANJUH010000364.1 GCA_024710675.1 Lysobacterales bacterium | reverse complement strand
CAAGCCATGGGTATAAGACCACCAGCGTCCCGCGGGACGGTGTTCTCCAGTACCCATCCAACCACCATCAAACACCCAACGCACCACCCCACCCCCCACCCCCCACCCCCGCTTTTCTTGACGCCCCCAGCCCCGCTTTTCATCCCCTGACATTGGGCTCGATCCCCCCGGAGGACCCCGCCACCTACCGGATGCTGCAACAAGGCGATTCGGTCGGCGTCTTCCAGGTCGAGTCGCGCGCGCAGATGGCGATGCTGCCGCGGCTCAAGCCCGAGAACTTCTACGATCTGGTCATCGAGGTCGCGATCGTCCGGCCGGGACCAATCCAGGGCAAGATGGTCCATCCTTACCTGCGCCGGCGCCAGGGCCTGGAGCCGGTCAGTTATCCCTCCGAGGACTTGCGGCGCGTCTTCGAGCGCACGCTGGGGGTGCCGATCTTCCAGGAACAGGTGATGCAGCTGGCGATCGTCGCCGCCGGCTTCACGCCCGGCGAGGCCGACGAGCTGCGCCGCTCGATGGCCGCGTGGAAGCGCCGTGGCGGGCTCGCGCACTATCGCCAGCGGATCATCGAGGGCATGGCCGAGCGCGGCTACGAGGTCGGCTTCGCCGAGCAGGTCTTCGAGCAGATCAAGGGTTTCGGCTCCTACGGCTTCCCGGAATCGCACGCCGCCAGCTTCGCACTGCTGGTCTACGCCTCGGCCTGGCTCAAGTGCCACCACCCGGCCGCCTTCGCCGCCGCGCTGATCAACGCCCAGCCGCTCGGCTTCTACAGCGTCGACCAGATCGTGCAGGACGCGCGCCGGCACGGGGTCGAGGTGCGGCCGGTGGACGTGCGCCACAGTCGTGTCGACGCCCACCTCGAGCCCGGCAAGCGCGGGCCCGCGCTGCGCCTCGGCCTGCGCACCATCCGCGGCCTGCCCGCCGAGGCGAGCGAGCGCATCGTCACTGTACGCGGCGACCAGCCCTACACCGACGTCGAGGACCTCGCCCGCCGCGCCGCACTCGAGCGCCCTGCCCTGCGCACGCTGGCCGAAGCCGGCGCGCTGCGCGGCCTGGCCGGCCATCGCCATAGGGCGCACTGGGCCGCCGCTGCGGTCGAGACGCCAACACCTCTGCTGGGCGAGGCCCGCATCAAGGAGGAGCACGTGATCTTGCGACCACCCGACGCCGCCGAGAACGTGCTCGCCGACTACGCCACGCTCGGCCTGACGCTCGAAGCCCACCCGCTGCGCCTGCTGCGCGGCCGCCTGCGCGCCGGCGGCTGGAGGACGGTGCGCGAAGCCACCGCCGCCGCCCACGGCACGCCGATGCGCTCAGCCGGCCTCGTGCGCCTGCGCCAGCGCCCGGGCACGGCCTCGGGTGTGATGTTCCTGACGCTGGAAGACGAGAGCGGCTGGCTCAACGTGATCGTCTGGCCCCAGCTCGTCGAAACCCAGCGCCGCGAACTGCTCGAGTCACAGATGCTCGGCGTCATCGGCGAGCTGCAGACCGCCGAAGGCGTCACCCACCTGCTCGCCCGGCGCCTGGTCGACCTGAGCGACTGGCTCGGCGGGCTGGATGCGCGGTCGCGGGATTTTCATTGAGGGCGGTGAGTGGTGAGTGGTGAGTGGTGAGTGGCAAAAGCGTCGGCATGAATGCCGACCCACAGGCTCGCGAAGCTCTTGTGGATCCGGATTCATCCGGACGCTCTTGGTCACAAAAGCAACGAGAAGCAAAGTGTCTTTGCTCGTCATCCCGGCGAAGGCCGGGATCCAGAAAGGATGTGCCGAGGTCATTGGGAAAGGCACTGGATTCCGGCCTCCGCCAGGATGACGACAAGGCGAAGCGCTTCTGCCACTCACCACTCACCACTGAGTGCGCCGGAGGCGCGCGGACCACTCACTGCCCTCCCCGGGGCCCCGGACGTATATTGAAGTGCCCTCGACCCCGGCAGCCCCCAGTGTTCCTGCTGCAACGCCTGCTCCCCTACCGCTTCACCGGCGAATCGCTGCCTTGCGCCTTGTGCGGTAGCCAGGAGCGGCAAGTCGTCGCCACGCGCGATCGCGAGCTGAAGCACCTGCGCAACGTGCTGTGCCTGCACTGCGGGCTGGTCTTCCTCGACCCGATGCCGACGGGCGAGGAGATCTCGGCCTTCTACCGGGACGAGTACCGCGAGCGTTACCACGGCGCGGCGCGACCGCGGCCCAAAGCGCTGCTGCGCGACGAGCGCGGTGCGGCGTGGCGGGCGGGCCTGCTGGCGCCGTATCTCTCCGCGGGTGCGCGCGTGCTCGATGTCGGCGCCGGCACCGGGGCCTTCCTCGCCGCCGCCACCCGCGCCGGCTGGCAGGCCGAGGGCGTCGAACCGCACCGCGGCTTCGCCGCCTTCGGCCGCGAGCACTACGGTGCACAGATTCATCCCTGCAACTTCGAGGACGCACCGCTGACGGCCGGCAGCTTCGACCTCGTCACCAGCTCGCACGTCTTCGAGCACCTGCGCACCCCGCAGGAGGCCTGCGCGCGCGTGCACGCGCTGCTGAAGCCGGACGGCCTCTTCCACCTGCTGGTGCCGGACATCTCCGACCCCAGGCGTACGCCGATCGCACGCTGGCATTTCGGCCATGTCCACGGCTTCACCCGCGAGACGCTGCACATGCTGGTGCTGCGCGCGGGCTTCGACCTGCATCCGCACAGCCCCACCGACGGTCCGCACCTGTTGCTGCGCCGGCTGGCGGCGCCGGCCGAGGACTGGATGCGCTATCCCGGTCACGCCGAGCGAATGCAGCGCTTTTTCGCCGAGCACACGATGGCGCGCCATTTCTTCTCGGCGACGCCCTACCAACGCTTCCTGAAACGCATGCGCCGTTTCCGCGGCGAAGCCAAGGCGCTCGCGCGCAAGCCCTGATCGCCCTCGGCTATGCTCCGCGCCACTTTGTTCCTGGAGCATTGCCCATGCAGCTCAGCACCCTGAAAGCCGCGATCACCGGCGGCGCCTCCGGACTCGGCCTCGCCGTCGCTACCCGCCTCGTTGCCGAGGGCGCCGAGGTCGCGCTGCTCGATGTGCAGGACGACAAGGGCGCTGCGGCCGTGACCGAGCTCGGCGCCCGCACCCGCTACGTGCGCACGGATGTCACCGACGAGGCCGGCACCGCGGGCAGCCTTAAGGCCGCGAGCGATGCGATGGGCGGCCTCGATGCGGTGATCAGTTGCGCCGGGATCCT
Source organism: Lysobacterales bacterium (assembly GCA_024710675.1). GTDB lineage: Bacteria > Pseudomonadota > Gammaproteobacteria > Xanthomonadales > SZUA-5 > JANJUH01. The sequence goes on along the minus strand of JANJUH010000364.1, from coordinate 527 downwards.
CGGCGCGGGCCGCGTGCTCGGCAAGCAGGGTCCGATGCCGCTCAGCCAGTTCGAAACCGTGATCCGGGTCAACCTGGTCGGCAGCTTCAACGTCGCCAAGGCCGCCGCGGCGCTGATGCAGGGCAATGCGGTCGGCCTCGACGGCGAGCGCGGCGTCATCGTCAACACCGCCTCGATCGCCGCCTACGAGGGCCAGATCGGCCAGGCCGCCTATGCCGCCAGCAAAGGTGGCGTGGTCGGCATGACGCTGCCGATGGCGCGCGAACTGGCGCGCTTCGGCATCCGTGTCGTCACCATCGCGCCCGGAATCTTCATGACCCCGATGGCGGGCGGCATGCCGGAAGAGGTCAAGGCTGCGCTCGAAGCCACCGTACCCTTTCCGGGCCGTCTCGGCGATCCCGCCGAGTTCGCCGACGCGGTCTGCTTCGTGCTCCGCAACCGCTACATGAACGGCTCGGTGCTGCGCCTCGATGGCGCCGCGCGTCTGCAGGCCAAGTAGGAGCGCCCTCTGGGCGCGATCGCCGCCA
>JANJUH010000361.1 GCA_024710675.1 Lysobacterales bacterium | reverse complement strand
CGGCTCGCGCTCGGCGCCGACGCCCGCGGCAATGCCGCGCTGCTGGCTCGCCAGGGCCTGCGCTGGATCGGCCTCGGCCTCGCCGCCGGTGTCCCCCTGGCCTTTGCCTCGCGACATCTCTATGCGGCGCTGCTGGACGGCAGTGGCCTCGCTGCCGATGCGCCCTATGCGCTCGCTGCCGTCGCCGGGTTGAGCCTCGCGTTGCTGTTCGCCGCGCTGCCACCGCTGGCGCGCGTGCGCCGGATCGAACCCGCACTGGCCTTGCGCCAGAGCTGAAGCACCCAGGGAGACAGACGATGACGCCCTTCTGGTTCGAACTGCGACTCGCCGCCCGCGCCCTGCTGCGCTCGCCGGCCTTCGCCTTGACCGCGGTCGCCATGCTGGCGGCCGGCCTCGGGGCCTGCCTGTACATGTACGGGGCGGTGCACGCCTTCCTGCTGCGGCCGATGCCGCTGCCCGAGCCGGAGCGGCTGGTGCATCTGGAGTACGGGCAGAGCGGCGGATTCGGCAACATCGAGCCCACCCTCGCCGACTTCGTGGAATTCGAGCGCACAGCCAGCGGGGTCGACGACCTGGCCGCCTTCTATCGCGGGACGGTCAATTTCTCCGGCGATGGCGAACGCCCCGAGCGTTTCGACGGCGCCTACATGACCGCTTCGGGCTTCGCCGCCTTCGGTGTCGCGCCCTTGCTGGGTCGGACCTATGCGCGATCCGACGAGGAGCCTGGCGCCGAGCGTGTGGTGGTGATCGGCTTCCAATTGTGGCGGAATCGATTCGCCGGCGATCCTGGCGTCGTCGGCCGCGAGATCCGGATCAACGGCCGTCCGTCGACGATCATCGGCGTGATGCCCGAGGGCTTCCGCTTTCCTTTCGATGATCAGCTGTGGGTGCCGGTCCAGCGTCACCCCCCATCGGTTGCGCGCGCCCAGGGGGTCAACGTCGATGTCTTCGGCCGCCTCGCGCGAGGGCGTTCGATCGACGAAGCGCAGGCGGCGCTGCAGGCGCAACTCACGCGTCTCAACGAGGAATACCCCGGGCAGGTCGGCGGTGACCTGGCGCTGGTCAAGCCTTACCAGGAAGAGTTCGTCGGCGACCAGACCCGGCGCATATTGACGGTCCTGCTGGTCGCCACCGTGCTGGTGTTGCTGATCGCCTGTGCCAATGTGGCGCACCTGCTGCTCGCGCGCGGGATTGCCCGCACCCGGGACCTGGCCGTCCGCAACGCGCTGGGTGCCAGTCGTTCGCGGCTCGCCCTCGGTCTCGCGGCCGAGGCGCTGCTGATTGCCGCACTGGCCCTGCCGATCGCCGTCATCGGGGCCCAGTTGGGCGGCGATGCGACAATGGCTGCCGTGCGCCATGGGGCCGATCCGCCGCCCTTCTGGATGACCGAGTGGCGACTCGAGCTCTCCTTCCTCGGCGTTGCCTTTGCCCTCGCGCTGGCCTCGGGCCTGTTCGCGGGGCTGCTGCCCGGACTCAGGCTTGCGCGAATGGCCACGGCCCAGGTCATGCGCGAGGGGGGTGATTCCGGCGGCATGCGCACCATCGGCCGGGTGCTGATCGTGGCCGAGATCGCGATGAGCGTGGCCCTGCTGGTGGCCGCCGGCCTCATGGTGCGGGGCGTGCTGGCGATGCAATCCTTCGATCCCGGGGTGCGCATCGATCACATCCTGACGGCAAGGCTCGGGGTCTTCGAATCCACCCATCCCGACGACGCTGCCGTGCTCGAGTTCCAGCGGCGCCTGCGGGAGGAACTGGCGGCCCTCCCGGGGGTGCGCTCGGCCACGCTGAGCAGCGCCTTGCCGATGGGCAACCAAGGCAGCAGCACGGCCATTGCGGCCGAAGGACAGGTGATCGCCGATCCGGCGCGCACGCCGCTCGCCTTCGATGTGCGGGTGAGCGAGGACTACTTCCGCACCTTCGAGATTCCGCTCGTCGCCGGCCGCCGCTTCGACGCACGCGACCGTCCGGACTCTGAGCCGGTGGTGATCGTCAGCCGGCACTACGCCGAACGCACGTGGCCGGGAGAGGATCCGATCGGGCGCACGCTGCGGCTGGACCGTGCCGACCGCACCGAGGCACCGGTACTGACGGTGGTCGGGGTGGTCGGCGATGTCGCCCAGAATGCCTCCGCGGTCATCGATCGCTGGGCCGTCGACCGGCCCGCGGTCTACCGACCCCTGGCGCAGGTTCCGACCCGTTTCGTCAGCATCGCGCTCGCCACCGAAGGCCCACCCGAGGCCCTGGCCAACGCCCTGCGCGATACCGTCGCCCGGGTCGATGCCGACACGCCGGTGTACTGGGTGACCAGCCTGCGCAAGGCGCTCGACGACGCCATGGTCGACCATCGGCTGGTCGGTATCCTGCTGGTGATCTTCGGACTGTTCAGCCTCGCACTCGCGGCATCTGGGCTTTACGCGATGCTGGCCTTCGCGGTGAACCAGCGGACCCGCGAGATCGGTGTGCGGCGCGCCCTGGGCGCCAGTGGCCAGGCGATCGTCGCCATGGTCGCCGCCCAGGGATTTCGCCAGCTCGCCATCGGAATGGTGCTGGGACTCCTGCTGGCGCTCGGCTTCGGCAGTGCGCTGTCGGCCTTCCTCTTCGAAGTGTCCGGCACCGATCCGGCGAGCTACGCGGTGGCGGTGCTGGCCTTTGCCCTGGTCGCGCTGATCGCCAGCGTGCTGCCAGCGCGTCGGGCACTCGCCGTGCAGCCGATGGAGGCGTTGCGGCACGCCTGAGACCGCCCTGGGCGGCCGATTCCGATCGAAACCGTGGATTGCCCTGTTGACCACCCTGTGGAGGACTTTCCGATGACCAAGCTGATGCAAGACCTGCGTTCTGCCTGGCGGGCGATCCTGAAACGGCCGCTGCCCTGGTTGCTGGCGCTGGTCAGCCTCGCGCTCGGCATCGGGAGCAATACGGCAGTCTGGTCGCTCTACGAGCAGGCGCTGTTGCGGCCGCTTCCGGTGGCGCAAGCCGAGCGGCTGGTGAACTTGTCGGCGCCGGGATTGAAAGAGGGCTCGACGACCAACAACGTCGCCGGGCCGCGCGACGACGTCCTCAGCTACCCCATGCTTCGCGACCTCGCGGTCGCACCGGCCGTGGGCCGAGAGTTGGTGGGTATCGCCGGGCACCGTTACTTCACCGCCAACACGGCGGTGGCCGGAGAGGCCACCACAGGTGGCCGCGCGATGCTGGTGACCGGCAATTACTTCTCGCTGCTGGGTCTGAGCCCGGCCCTGGGTCGATTGTTGCAGCCGGCTGACGACGAGGCCCAGGGGCGCCGCGTTGCGGTCCTGGCACATGCCTGGTGGAAACAGGCGCTGGGTGGTGATCCCGGCATCCTCGGTCGTTCGGTGAGGGTCAACGGGCAGGCGCTGGAAGTGGTGGGCGTCGCGCCGCCGGGCTTCCGTGGCACCACCCTTGGCGGCCAGCCGCAGGTGTATGTGCCGATGTCCTTGCGCTGGGAACTGGATCCTGCGGCGCAGGATGACCGCGAAGACCGGCGCAGCTACTGGGCCTACGCCTTCGGGCGCCTTGCCGAAGGGGTGTCTCTGGAGCAGGCGCAAGCAGCGCTCAACGCGAGCTATCGGGGCTTGCTGTCCGAGGTCGAACTGCCGCTCCAGCAGGGCATGGACGCGGCGCGGCAGGAGCGCTTCCTGGCCCGCGAGTTGGTGCTCACACAGGGCGCGCGTGGCCAAAGCAGCCTCGGCCAGTCTGCCGCTCCGGCCTTGCTCCTTTTGCAGGGCGCCGCCGCGCTGGTGTTGCTCATCACCTGCCTGAACATCGCCAACCTGTTGCTGGCGCAAGGTGCCGCGCGAGCCGGCGAGTACGCCCTGCGCGCGTCCATTGGTGCGAGTCGGCAGCGGCTCGCGCGCCAGGCGCTGATCGAAGCGGCCCTGCTCGCCACTGCGGGCGCCGTGTTGTCGCTGCCCGTGGCCTCACTCGCCTTGCACGTGCTGGTGGCCTGGCTTCCGGGTGCAGACAGCATGGGACTGCTGCCCGAATCTGGCCCCTCCAGCCTCTCGCTCACACTGGTGATGGCGCTGGCCACTACGCTGGCCTTCGGCCTCTTCCCGGCGCTACAGTCGATGGCGGCGGCACCGCTCGCCGCGTTGCGTGGCGAGGGCCCGCGCGCCACCGGATCGCGCGCTGCCGAACGCTTCCGCGCGGCGCTCGCCCTGGGTCAGGTTGCCTTTTCGATGATGGCGCTGGCGCTCGCGGGCTTGCATGCCCAGAGCCTGCTGAACCTGGCGCGCGTAGACCTCGGCCTGCGTAGCGAGGGTGTGGTCGGTTTCGCAGTGTCTCCGGACCGCAGCGGCATGGACGGTGCATCCAGGACGCAGCTCTTCGAGACACTCGAACGGGAACTGGCGGCCTTGCCGGGAGTGCGGGCCGCGAGCGCGTCGACCGTCCCGCTGTTGACCGGCAGCACCTGGGGTACGGATATCGCCGTGCGCGACGGACCCACACCCCAGGGCCGTGATTCGCCCTTCTACAACCTGATCGGGCCTGCGTATTTCCAAACGCTCGGGACCACCGTGCTGCAGGGACGCGCCTTCAGCGCCGGGGACCGTGAGGGGGCTCCCCGGGTCGCGATCGTCAACGAGAGCTTCGTCGAGGCCTTCGAACTGGGACCATCCCCGGTCGGTCGCCGGCTGACCGATTCGCCCCGCCTTCCCGATATCGAGATTGTGGGCGTGGTCGAGGACAGCGCCTACAACGCGGTTCGCGGGCCGAAGCCGCCGCTGTTCTATCTGTCTTGGCGCCAGAATCCGGGCTTGCGGGAGATGCACTTCTACGTGCACACCGACGATCCCTACGGATTGATGGCCATGATCCCGCCGCTGCTCGCCCGCCTGGCGCCGGATCTGCCGGTCGAGCGCCTGCAGACGCTGGATCGCACGATCGACGAGTTGCACGACAGCCAGCGCTTCGTGACGGCGCTGGCTGCGGTCATGGCCGTGCTCGGCACCACGCTGTCGGCGCTCGGACTGTACGGGATGCTCGGCTACACGCTGGCGTTGCGTCAGCGCGAAATCGGGATTCGGCGCGCGCTGGGGGCTGCACCATGGCAACTGGTGGCGATGGTGGCGGGGCGGGTCGGTCGCCTGTTGCTCGCCGGAATCCTGTTCGGGATGGCGGCGGCGATCGCGCTCGCCCATCTCGGCCGGGCGCTGCTTTTCGAGGTCGACAATCGCGATCCCGCCGTCCTCCTCGCGGCGATGGGGGTGATCGTCCTTGCCGCCGGGCTGGCTTGTGTCGTGCCGACGCGGCGGGCCCTCGCGATCTCGCCCATGGAGGCCTTGCGCTGCCACTGATCGACGCGGCGATTCCAGGGGCTTGGCTGTCCGGAATCGGACAGCCGCTGCCCGAACGCGGATCGCCAGCCCGCGCCGAGCGAGTCCGAGCGGGCCGAAGCCGTTGGCACGCGCCTTGCTCCAGAGTGCCCATCCCACTGTCGCCGGGCCGCCCGCCATGATCGTCCAACTCCGCCAGCTCGACCGCATCCACGTCCAGGCCGGGCTGCGCGTCCCGGTGCTGCGCGAAATCCACCTTGACATCGCCGAGGGCGAGTTCCTCTCGATCGTCGGGCCTTCGGGCTCGGGCAAGACCACCTTGCTCAACGTGCTCGGCCTGATGGACCACGACTGGAGCGGCGAGTACTGGCTGGATGGCAGCGCGGTGCACCAGGCCGGCGCACGCCAGCGGCAGGCGCTGCAACGCAGCGCGGTGGGCTTCATCTTCCAGCACTACCACCTGCTGGATGACCTCACGGTGGCCGAGAACCTGGAGCTGCCGCTGTCCTATCGTGACCTGCCGTCCACGGCCCGCCGCGAGCGGGTGCAGGCGGCGCTGGCGCGCTTCGGACTCGAGGGGAAGAAGGGGCTATACCCCGCACAGCTCTCCGGCGGTCAGCAGCAGCTGGTCGCCGTGGCCCGCGCGGTGATCGCCCGTCCGCGCCTCTTGCTGGCGGATGAGCCGACCGGGGCGCTGCATTCGAGCCAGGGCCGGGAGATCATGGCGCTGCTGACCGAGTTGAACCGCGAGGGCATGACCATCGTCCAGGTAACGCACAATCCCGAGTTCGCGGCCCTTGCCGCCCGCACCGTCGAGCTGCGCGACGGCGTGCTGGGCGCGGCCTGAGGACCGGCCATGACGACGAACGCCAGCGCGATCCTGATCGCCGACGACCAGCGTGACGTGCTCGAGGCGCTGCGCCTATTGCTGAAGTCCGAAGGGCTCACCTGCCTCACCGCGAGCAGCCCGGCCGAGGTGCTGGAGACGCTCGGCAAGCGCAGTGTCGGCGTGCTGCTGATGGACCTCAACTACACCCGCGACACCACCAGCGGCCGCGAGGGCCTGGAGCTGCTCGGCAAGGTGCGCGCGCTCGATGCCGATCTGCCGGTGGTGGTGATGACCGCCTGGGGCAGCATCGAGGTGGCGGTGGAGGCGATGCGCCTGGGCGCGGCGGATTTCGTCGAGAAGCCCTGGGACAACACGCGCCTGCTGTCGATCCTGCGCAACCAGCAGGCGCTGCGGGCGAGCCGGCTGCAGGCGCGCAAGCTCGAGCGCGAGAACGAGATCCTGCGCGGCGAGGACGCACCCGCCGGCTTCATCGCCGACTCGCCGCCGATGCGCGCGCTGCTGGAGGCGGTGCGCCGCGTCGCGCCGACCCGGGCGAATCTCTTGATCCTCGGCGAGAACGGCACCGGCAAGGGCGTGATAGCGGATCTGGTGCATCGGCAGTCCAGCCGCGCCGACAAGCCCTTCGTGAAGGTCAACATGGGCGGCATTCCGGACACGATCTTCGAGGCCGAGATGTTCGGCCACGTCCGCGGTGCCTTCACCGATGCCAAGGGTGACCGCATCGGCCGTTTCGAGCTGGCCGACGGCGGCACGCTGTTCATGGACGAGATCGGCAACATCCCGATGGCGCAGCAGCCCAAGCTGCTGCGCGTGCTCGAGGACGGCGAGTTCGAGCGCCTGGGCTCCTCGCGCACGCAGAAAGTCGATGTGCGCCTGGTCTCGGCGACCAATGCCGATCTCGGCGTCGAGGTCGCCGAGGGTCGCTTCCGCAAGGACCTGCTGTACCGGATGAACACCGTGGAGCTGCGCCTGCCGCCGCTGCGCGAACGCCGCGAGGACATCGTGCCGCTGGCGCGCTCCTTCCTGGCCCGCTTCGGCAAGCGCTACGGTCGCGAGGATGTGCGTCTGGGGCCGGCTGCAGAGCGCGCGCTGATGGCCTATCCGTGGCCCGGCAATGTGCGCGAGCTCTCGCACCTGATGGAGCGCGCGGTGCTCTTGGCCGCCGGCGCACTGATCGACCAGCTTGACCTCGCCGGGGCTGCCGATCCTGCAAGCGAACCCTCGGGTCCGGATTTCTCCGGCCTGACGCTGGACCAGGCCGAGGAAAGGATGATTCGCGCTGCGCTGGAGCGTTCCGCCGGCAACATCCAGCGCGCGGCGGATGCGCTGGGGCTCAGTCGTCCGGCGCTGTATCGCCGGCTCGAGAAGTACGGCATCGGCGGCGGCACGTGAGCTACGGCCGCAGCGCCGGCGCGCCGGGCGGCGCGGGTTTCGAGACCCGCCTGCTGTGGCGCAGCCTGCTGGTCGCCGCGCCGGCCCTGCTGGCGCTGGCGGGACTCGCGTGGTCGCTGCCGGACCGTGGGCCCGGCCACCTGCTCGTGCTGTCCGGCGTGCTCGTGCTGACCGTCGTGCTGGCCTGGCGCCTGCGGGCCTGGGTGGTGTTCCCGCTTTACACCCTCGGCAACCTGCTGGAGGCGCTGCGCGAGGGCGACTTCAGCCTGCGCGGGGCGCGGGCGCAGCGCAACGAT
>JANJUH010000328.1 GCA_024710675.1 Lysobacterales bacterium | reverse complement strand
ATGGTGGCGAGCACGGCGAGACTGGCGAGGGGGTGGGATTCGGGGTGGGCGGTGGCAGGCATGACGAGATGGTAGCGGAATCATCCCCATGCATTACGGCCGGTGCCACAGGTGGCCTTGGGGCGCGTCGTGGCCCGTAGGGTGTGGTGCGCGCAGCGCACCGCACCGTCGGTGCCTTACGGCGTCACCGCCGGTGCGGTTCACTTCCTTCGCCGGCACCCTGCAGAAGCCTCGGGGTGCGTTCGGGCGTGTGGGGTGAGGTGCGCAATGCGCACCTCACCATAGGGGCCTTTCCCGGAACCCGTGCCCTGCTCAGGGCGCCGTCGGATTCACCACCAAGGCGTGCTGCGGCAGGTTGTCGCGTTCGCGGACCTGGCGCAGTTCGAGGCGGCCGTTGCCGAGGTTGACCAGCGGGGCCTGCGGCGCGCCAGCCTGGATCGGGTCTCCGACCTGATTCTCGGCGATGATCACGTCGTCGATCTCGGCGGTGCCGTAATTGAGGACGGTCGAGGCCAGCGCGACGCCTTCGTGGCGGCGCGAGAGCTGGTTGCCCTGGAAAACCGTGCTGTTCAGCGACAGCCGGCCCCAGTTGACGATGGTCCCGGAATCCCGCGAAGCGCCGGCGACCGTGTTGAAGCTGACCTCGCAATGGCGCATCGACATCTCGCCGAAGTTCTCGACGATGGCCGAAGCGCCGCGGGCGGTCGAATCGACCAGCACAACGTTGATCAGTTCGGTGGTGCCGTGATTGCGGATGGCACCGACCGAACCCTCCGCCAGCACCACCCGCTCGAGTTTCAGGTGACCGCCTTCGGCCACGTGCATCAGGCGGAAATCGACCCCCGCGTAGCGCCGCAACTCGGCGCCGTTGCCACGGATGACGATGGGCGAGGTGATCGCAGGCAGTGCGGCCTGGTACAACTCGGCATGCACCTCATCGAGAACGTACAGCGCTCGTTCGAGCGTGATCACATCGGGCTCAGGCGTCTGGTTCGCTTGCTGGATCGCCTCCACCAGTTGCTCGGTGCTGCCCACGGGGAAGATCGTGGTCGCGGACGCGGAAGACGTCGCGATGAGGGCGAGAAGAGCTGAAGCCAAGCGAGTGACAGGCACCATGACAACCTCCAGGGACGTAGCCGCTGTTGGGGGACTGAATGCAAAATGAACCGGCGCCGATAGAGTGAACCATCTAGACGCGATTGCCCGTGACGCCGTTCACGCGCAGTGTACGGGCGATTGTGAAGCGCTCATGAAAGTGACGGCTCCGTTCGTCGGCTGGGCGTGAAGTTTCCGACGAATGGTCATGTCCGGACATAAAATGGCATGACATAGTATGTCCAACCGACTGTAACCACGGTCGATGACAGCCCTCCGAGGAGGTCGCGGCAACATGAGCAGGCGTCGCTCCCTGATCACCCTGGTCGAACGCGCCTTGCCGGCCTTGCGTCGCGCCCTGCAGCAGGACGGCATCGAAGCCTCGACCTTGCCCGGCAAGGTGGCGGTCGTCGAAGTGGTCTTCGCCGACGACGACCGGCTGCCGGTCTACATCACCGACGCCGGTGAACAGTTGCTCTGCATCAGCTACCTCTGGCGCGAATGCGACATCCGGCGGGAGCGTCGTGCCGAACTCCTGGAGACCCTGCTGGAGCTCAATCCCAGCGTGCCGCTTTCGGCCTTCGGTCGGCTCGGCGAGCACTATGTCCTGATCGGTGCGCTGGGGCCGGCGGCAACGCCCGCCGACCTGGCACTCGAGTTGGCCACCCTCGCGGACAACGGTCGCGACGCCCTGGCGACGCTGGCCGAGTACCTGAAGTGAGCCGCGCCATGGCCTGGTGGGACGACATCCGCAAGCTGATCCGGGACGAGCTTTCGGTGCTGGGCCCGGGGGCATCGATCGAGGAGCCGCCCACCTTGCGTCAGGCCGAGGCGCTGCTGGCCCGGACCGCGCGCGAGTTGCAGGACGCCCGGGCGCGTGCGGAGGCGGCGCGTCGGCGCATGCAGCGCGCCAAGCGCGAACTGGAGGCCCTGACGCGCCAGCCCGACCAGCACCCGAGTTTCCGCGAGCGGCTGGAGATCCTGGCGCGCGCAGTCGCGCACGAGGGCGAACTCGAACGCAGCTTCAGCAGTCACATCGAGACCTTGACCCGCTTGCACCTGGGCATCGAAGAGCAGCTCCGGCACTTCCATCGCGATGTCGAAATGGCAAGGACGGCGATGGCGGCGGCCAAGGTCACGCGCGCCGCCGAGCCGGAAAGTGCTGCGCGCAGGCCGGAGGCCGGGTCGTCGGAGGGCTTTGCCCATGCACCGCCAGCGGCGGTGATCGATCGCCTGCGCCGTGGCCCACGCGGCAAGCGCAGCCCATGAGCGCGCGTTCCCTGCCACCGCGCTGGCGTTCGGCCGAGCCGGCATTGAAGGCCGTGCAGGTGGCTTTCGATGTCTCCGAGTCGGTGATCCAGGCCGTGCGCCAGGCTGCCTTCGAGGCCAATCTCTCGAGCTCCGACCAGATCCGCGCCGTGCTCGGTTTGCCGGTCAGTCGCCAGGCCAAGCGACCGCGACTGACCGTGAGCCTCGGCGCCGAGGATTACGAACGCCTCGGTGCGCGCTACGGCCTTGATCCCGAGGATCACCGCGCGATCAAGGAACGCGTCAACGCCGAACTGCTTGCTTTCGCTGACACCTACCGACCTGCTGAGACACCCCCACGGGAGCCCCGATGAGCTTTCTCGACTTGTTGAGCCACTACCCGGGCTTCGTGCCCTCGGCACTGATCGGGGCGCTGCTGGTGTTCTGGCTGCTGGCGATCCTCGGACTCGTCGATTTCGAGCACTTCGGCCCCGATCTCGACCTGCCGGACGACGGCGGTGGCGAGCATGCCGAGGCACCCGGCACGCTGATGGCGCTCGGCCTCGACAAGCTGCCTTTCTCGATCGTCGTCAGCGGCATCGTCTTTTTCTGGTGGCTGCTGACGCTGCTCGGTGTCGCGCTGCTCGGGCCGTGGATCCCGCTGCCGGGCTGGCTCGGCGGCACCGCGCTGCTGATCGGCGCGCTGGTGCTGGCCGTGCCGCTGGCCGCGAAGGCCCTGCGTCCCCTGAAGCCGCTGTTTGTCGTGCACCCTTCAGCGAATCGCGAGACGATCATCGGCCGCTCCTGCAAGATCCTGACATTGAAGGTCGACGAGAATTTCGGCCAGGCCGAGGTCGTCATCGACGCCGGCGCGCCGCTGAATGTGCGCGTCTGCGCCGACGTGCCGAACACACTGGTGCGCGGCTCGACGGCCTTGATCATCGAGATCGACGAACGCAGCGGCCGTTATCGCGTCGAGGCCTGGGAGCCGCCGCCGATGCCTTGAGGGGGATGAACGTTGAGTGGAAGCAGCCTTGATAGCGGGGCAGGGGGAAGGGGGCAGGGGATGGGGTGCGCGTCATGGCCAGCCGTCGCCGCGCGCCCGAACCCTCGGCTCCTTGTTCCAGGCGGGGCAGGGGGCAGGGGGCAGGGGGCGGGTGTGCGTCACAGTTCATCCATGCCACAAGCCTGACCCCGTGCCCCGTGCCCCGTGCCCCGTGCCCCGTGCCCCGTGCCCCGTGCCCCTTCCCCCTTCCCCAAGCCTACCCACGCCTGACCCCGACCACCCAAGCAACCACCCTACCCACCACCACGCCTGACCCACCCGCCCCGAGGATCGAACCGCCATGGACCTCGCCTTCACCACGCTGCTCGCCGCCGTTGTCGTACTGGTGGTGTTCCTGTTCGGCTTCCTGGCCTTGCTGGCCAAGTTCTACCGCAAGGTGGAACAGGGCCACGCCATGATCGTCAACACCATGCGCGCCGAACCGGAGGTGACCTTTACCGGCCGCCTCGTGATCCCCGTGCTGCACAAGGTCGAGACCATGGATGTCTCGATGAAGACCATCGAGATCGAGCGCATGGGCAAGGAAGGCCTGATCTGCCGCGACAACATGCGCGCCGACATCAAGGTCAAGTTCTTCGTGCGCGTCAACAAGACCGCCGAGGACGTGCTGCGCGTCGCCCAGGCCATCGGCTGCGAGCGCGCCAGCAACCAGCACACCCTGGAAGACCTGTTCAGCGCGAAGTTCTCCGAGGCCCTGAAGACCGTCGGCAAGTCGATGGATTTCGTCGACCTCTACCAGGCGCGCGACCAGTTCCGCGACGAGATCGTGCGCCAGATCGGTGACGATTTGTCGGGCTACGTGCTCGAGGACGCCGCGATCGACTACCTCGAGCAGACCCCGCTCGAGAAGCTGGACCCGAACAACATCCTCGACGCCCAGGGCATCAAGAAGATCACCGAGCTGACGGCCGAGGAGAACATCCGCACCAACGAGTTCCGTCGCAACGAGGAGATGCGGATCAAGAAGAAGGACGTCGAGACTGCCGAGGCCGTGCTCGAGCTGGAGCGCCAGAAGGCGCACGCCGAGGCCAACCAGCAGCGAGAGATCGCGATCACCCGCGCCCGCGAGGAAGCCGAGGCCGCCAAGGTCGCCGCCGAAGAGCGCGCCAAGGCCGAGCTGGCGCGACTGCTGGCCGACCAGCAGATCGCCGTGCAGCAGGAGAACGTCAAGCGCGAGACCGAGGTCGCCCAGGCCAACCGCATGCGCGCGGTGGCGATCGAGGAGGAGAAGGTCAAGCGCGCGCGCGAGCTCGAGATCGTCGATCGCGAGCGCGAGGTGACGCTGCAGCAGATCGAGAAGGAGAAGGCGGTCGAAGTGCAGAAGAAGGCGATCGCCGACGTGGTGCGCGAGCGCATCGTCGTCGAGCGTACCGTCGCCGAACAGGAGGAAGAGATCAAGAACGTGCGCACGCTCTCGGACGCCGAGCGCACGCGCAAGAGCACGGTGGTGCTGGCCGAGGGCCAGGCGCAGGAAAAGTTCCTCGCCGAGGTGAAGGCCGCCGAGGCCGAGGAGCAGCGCGCCCGCCACAAGGCCAACGAGGAGCAGATCCTCGCCGAGGCCAAGCTCGCCGTCGCCGCGAAGATGGCCGAAGCGAAGAAGCGCGAGGCCGAAGGCATCGAGGCCGTCGCCGCCGCCGCGGGTCTGGCCGAGGCCAAGGTCGCGATCGCCAAGGCCGATGCGCAGGAGAAGGAAGGCCTGGTCGCCGCGCGCGTCAAGCTGGCCGAGGCCGACGCGGTGGCCAAATACGGCGAGTCCGAGGCACACGCGCTGCAGAGCAAGCTGGAGGCCGAGGCCGCCGGCCGCGAGAAGCAGGGCGTCGCCGAGGCCCAGGTCAAGCTGGTTGATGCCGACGCCGTCGCCAAGCACGGCGCCGCGGAGGCCGAGGCGCTGCGCCTGAAGCTCGAAGCCGAAGCCGCCGGACGCCTGAAGGGTGGCGAGGCCGAGGCGCAGGCGATCCGTGCTCGTTTCGAGGCCGAGGCCAAGGGTCTGGCAGAGAAGTTCACCGCAATGGCCAAGATGAGCGCCGAGACGCGTGCCCACGAAGAGCAGCGCATGCAGCTCGACTATGCGCATGCGCAATCCATGAAGGCGATCGAGGCCAACGAGGAGATCGCGCGCCAGCAGGCCGCAGTCCTCGCCCGCGCGCTCGAGACCGCGAAGATCGAGATCGTCGGTGGCGACGGCGCCTACTTCGAACGCTTCATGCAGAGCCTCGCGCTCGGCAAGGCCGTCGACGGCACCATCGGCCGCAGTGAGTTGCTCAGCCAGGCCTTCGCCGACCACAAGACCGGCAAGCGCGATCTGATCCAGGACGCCAAGGAACTGGTCGCAGCCGTCGGCGGCGCGGACGCGCTGCGCGACCTGTCGGTGGCGGCGTTGATGCAGAAGCTGGCGGCGGGGGGGAAGGCCCGGGAGCTCGAGATACTGAAGGGACTGCTGGGGGAGGTGCGGCAGTGACCGGGCGGGGCAGGGGGCAAGGGGCAGGGGGCCTGGTCCAAGTAGTGGTCGAGCCTCGGTTCGCGCCTTGGACTGGTCAGCTGGCTTGAACTCGAAAAGATTCGCGGCAATGGCCTTGCTCACCGGCCAATATTCCGGGCGGACGGTGCCATGAGGCCGCCACCCTGTCACTTGTCGCCTGCCCCATGTCTTCGGCCTTGGTGATCGATATGGCGATCAACAGCTTCAAGGATCTCCAAGTGTGGCAATCGGCGGTCGAGCTTGCCGCGCGGATTTATGTCGTCACGAAATCGCTTCCGGCAGAGGAGCGCTTTGGATTGACGGCACAAGCCCGTCGGGCAGCGACATCGGTGGCCGCCAACATCGCTGAAGGTCATGCTCGGAACGGCACCCGAGAGTTCCTGCATTTTCTTTCGGTGGCATTGGGCTCACTCGCGGAACTCGAGACTCACCTGGAGATTGCCGTACGGGCCCAACTGCTGTCGGTGTCGTCGATCGACGACTTGCCCGCCGGTATCGCAAGGTTGCGCGGCCAGCTTTTGGCGCTTTGCGTCTCGCTCCGTCGACGAGTGTGCGGAGTTTCTGATGAAGTGGCTGGGTACGGATCTCTCCAGGATCCCGACGCCTATCCTGAGCACCGTGAGGCCGGGCCCCTGCCGCTTGCCCCTTGCCCCGATCCATCGATCGACGTGTCTATCGATGACGCGTCAATGCGGTCGCACCCCGAGGCCCCCCAATGACCGCCGCCACCTTCGACCTCCTCAAGAAGCGCCTCGCCAGCGCCGCCGAAGCCCTGCGCACCAAGGCCGACACGCTCAATGCCAAGCGCGTGCAGACCTTCGGGCGCATCGAGCCGAAGCTGCTCGCGCGCCTCAGTGCGCGCACCGAGCACAACTGCGTGGCGCGCGACATCGTGCGGGTTGGCGAGGTACTGCTGTTCGGCTACGAGGTGACGCTGGGCCTGCGCAAGGAGACCCGCGTCGACGACGTCTTCTGTCTGTACCGGCTGGCGGCCGAGGGCGAGGGGGCGGAGCTGGCGCCGGTGCCGATTGCGGGCAGTTTCCTTGACGATCCGCGCTTTGTCGCCGATTTCCGCGAGCTCTACACCTACTACAAGGCCACCGCACTCGACCAGTTGCGGACGACCGGCGAGCGCCTGCTGCTGGTCTTCCGCACCGGCAGCCAGGCCACCGACAAGCGCGTGTTCCGATTCGCGATCGAGCCCGGCGGGCGCGTGTCGTACATTGACAACCGCGGCGAGCGCGACCACGTGTTGCCTTCGCCGCACAGCTTCGAGTGGGTGCCGGTCACCCGCGAGCAGCACGTGCTCGGGCGCTTCCCGCACGTCAACATCCTCGATACGGTTTTCGTCGAGACCACCGGCGGCGACCTGACGGTCAAGATCGAGAACAATACGGAGACCGGGCTCGGCATCTACGCCGAGCCGGTCGAGGACCGCAACCAGGCGCTGGCCGACGCCGAGATCCGCTATGCCGATCTCGGCACGCTGATCGTACTCGCGATCAAGCCCTACCGCGAGCCGGTCACGCGCCACCTGGTCTACAACCGGCGGCTGAAGCAGGTGGTGCGGATCGACGAGATCGGCGATTCCTGCGTGCAGTTGCCCGAGGACCACGGCATCGTCTTTCCGGGCGGCTATTACCTCGAGTCCGGCGACTACAAGCACTTCAAGGACCTCGGCCACGATTTTCGCGGCTACCGGCTCAAGCGCACGATCCGCGCGCCGAGTGGCGAGGACGTGCTCTATGTGTTCTACGACGCCGCCAGCGGTGAGTACGCGTTGCTGCCCTACCACCTGATCGACCGCGCGATGGGCCAGCCGCTGCTGGCCTCCGGTTACGCGCGCTACGACGACGGCCGCATCCTGCTGGTCACGCCCGAGGGCAGCGATGCCTCGCGCCTGCACGTGATGCAGCTGTGGCGCACGCCCTTCGTCTCCGACGAGCACGCCAGTGCGCAGCCGCGAGCGGCCGGACTGCTCGGGCGGCTCGGCAACGCCAATGTGGTGCGCGCGCTCTCGGAGCTGCGCGAACTGGCGCGACTGGCCGAGGATGCTGCCAGTGAGGCCTCCTACGAGCGCCTGGGCAAGCTCGCCGCGCGCGTGCTCGACGCGCACCCGTGGCTGGAAGAGAACGAGGCTGGCGCGATCACATCCGAGGTGGCGCTGCTGGCACGCAGCGGCCGCGAGGCGCTCGAAGCCTATTCGGCGCTCGAGCGGGCGCGCCAGGCGGCACGCGGCGCGGTCGAGGATGCCGGGCGCAAGACCGGCGAACTCTTGTCGAAGATCGCCAGCCTGCTGTGGCAGAAGCCCGAGGATTTCAC
Organism: Lysobacterales bacterium; assembly: GCA_024710675.1. Taxonomy (GTDB): domain Bacteria; phylum Pseudomonadota; class Gammaproteobacteria; order Xanthomonadales; family SZUA-5; genus JANJUH01. The sequence continues at coordinate 145 of JANJUH010000328.1, read as the reverse complement.
CGAGGCGATCCGTGCCCTCAAGCGCCAGCGCGGCGAGTTGTCCGGGCTCAAGGAACAAGCACATGTTGATGGCGTCGCCGTCGATGGGCTGGATGCGCGCATCGTCGAGTAACAGGGCCGCATCGGCGAGCGCGCGCTGGGCTTC
>JANJUH010000327.1 GCA_024710675.1 Lysobacterales bacterium | reverse complement strand
GCCGTCGCCGTCGCCGAGATCGGGCCGGCCGGCGTCGCCGCCGGGATCGAGACGCTGATCGTCGCGCTGCGCACGCCCATCGGTGCGGTCGCACCGGCCCAGGTGCAGGTGATCGGGCTGACGTTGGTGCAGGCACCACCGGCACTCGGCGCAGCCGAGACAAACGCGGTTCCGGCCGGAATCGGCAGCGAGAAGCGCGCGTTCTGCGCGTCCGAGGGGCCGCCATTGGTCAGCGTCGCGGTGTAGACGAGGTTCGTCGCGCCACCGGCCGTGATCGGATCCGGGGCGTCGGTCAGGGCAATCGAGACATCGGCCTCGGTGATCACGCCGGTACCGGCCGTCGCGGTGTTGTTGGCGGCGTTCGGGTCGGTCGACGTGGTGCTGCCGGTCAGCGTGGCATTCAGCGTTGCGCCATTGGCCGTGTTCGCCGGCACGCCCGCGACCACCGTCATCGTGCGCGTCGCGGCATTCGCCGTCGCGCCCGCCCAGGCGCATTCCACCGTACCGTTGGTGCCAACCGCCGGCGTGGTGCACGCCGCCCCGGCGCCGCCGTTGACCGACACGAAAGTCGTCGTCGCCGGCAGCGGCAGGCTAAGCGATACGTCATCGGCATCGCCCGGGCCGTTATTGGTCGCCGTCGCGCTGTAGCTCAGGGTGTTGCCCGCGGTCACCGGATCCGGGCTGTCGGTCAACAGGACCGTGATGTCGGCCACCACACCCGTATCGAGATCGGCCACTTCCTGGGCTGACAACGCGCGGTTGTACACGCGGAAATCGTCCAGCAGGCCGCCGGCTGGCGCGCCGATACGATCCGCCCAACCCATGACCTTGAACGGACCCGTCCCGTTGATGTTGACCGCCCCGGCGTCTGCGCGACCGTGTTGACCAGGGCGCCATTGACGTAGGCCCTGATTTCATTAGCGATGCTGTCGTAAACGAAGGTGGTTCGCGTCTTGGTGGCCAGCGCTGCTCCCGGCGCCAGGGTGTCGGCGATTCCGTTACCGCGCAGGATGAAATTCTGCGAACCCGCCACACCGTTGGTGAAGCAGCGGAACAAATTGGCGGTGTCGTCGCCGAACACGTAGTACAGCGTGCCGTTGGTCGAAATGCCCTGCGATGCGAAGGAAATCGTCCAGGAGCCAGTACCGAGGTTGGTCGCCCAACCGGTATTCAGGAAGTCGGTGGTAGCCGAGAGGCCTGACCCCACCAGCGAAAAGCCGTTGTTCGCCAGATTCAGGTCGGCGCCGTTCTGCTGGATGCTGCCCTGCAGGGTCGCGGTGGCGGTGCCGGCGGGCGGGCTGCTCGCGAGGTTGGGTGCCGTCGCACCACCCAGCTCGAACTTGTAGTGCAGCAGTTCGGGCGTGGTATCCGCCGCAGTGGCGAGTGGCGGCGAGTACTCCGGACCCGGCGCGTAGACCGGGATCTGGCCTGCCGCGGCATCGTCGGGCAAGGAGGATTGTGCCCCCGCGGCGTTTGCGCCGAGCAGGAGAGCGGCCATAACCAGTACTCGGGACGGATACATGAAGCCTCGATGTGGGTGGGGCGGGACAACGGTGGATTCTCGTTCATGCACGCTCACCGATGCAATGGATCAATTTCCGGTGGCTATCCGCCGTGAACCCCAAGGCGCCACGCCCCGCACGCGGGATCGATTCGTGCGGGCGAGGCCTGTGCCCGCGACCGCACCGGCCCACCCGTCAATTCGCCGTGATGGCATCATCGCCCGCCACCACGCGCTGTCCCCGCACACCCGGCGCCAAGCCGTCACTCCTTGTCGAGATTCCGCCATGCCCATCCAACTTCGTCCCGCCGTCCTTGCCCAGGCCCTGATCCTCGCCCTCGCCACGCCGGCCAGCACCGCCTGGGCGCAGGCTACCGACGACGCCGACGAGGGGCGTGCCACCGAACTCGACGCGATCACCGTCACCGCGCAGAGCCGTTCGCAGGAGTTGCAGCAGGTGCCGATCGCCATCGCCGTGGTCGGCGAGGAGCAGATCGAGCGGCTGTCGGCCGTGGACCTGTCCGACATCAGCGCCTATGTGCCCGGCCTCGTCGTCAACTCCTTCGACCGCACCCAGCCCAGCTTCTCGCTGCGCGGCATCGCCACCGACAGCTTCAGCCTGGGCATCGACCAGGCGGTGGGTGTCTACATCAACGGCGTCTATCAGACCAATGGCGGCGGCTCACTGCTGGCTTTCAACGACATTCAGCGCATCGAGGTGCTTAAGGGCCCGCAGGGCACGCTGTTCGGGCGCAACACGGCGGCGGGCGCGATCTCGATCGTCACCAATGCACCGACGCCGGATTTCGAGGCACGGGCGAAGGCGCGAATCGGCAACGATGGCCAACGCTATGTCGATGCGCTGGCCAACCTGCCGCTCGGCGAGACCTTCGGTGTGCGCCTGAGCGGAATCGTCAATCGCAGTGATGGCTGGCGCGAAGACGCCGCCACCGGACGCGCCTACGCACTCGATCGCAACGAAGGCGTGCGCGCGGTCATCGGCGGCAGCCTGTCCGACACCTGGGAGATGCAACTGGCCTGGGATCACGAACGCCTGAAGGAGCCACAACGACTCGAGATCGGCGCCCTGCCCTTCCTCTCCGGCAGCAGCCAGCGCGCCCCCTTCCCGCCGAACCCGGCAAGCTTCCGTGACCCGCGCGATGTGGCGATCTTCCAGGATGTCGAGGGCGGCCGGCAGACGCGCGGCTACGATGGCGGCACGCTGAGCTTCACCGGCCGCTACGACTGGGGCAGCGTGAGCTCGACCACCGCCTTCTCGGAGTCCGAACTCGCCCACTTCGAGGACCAGGACGGCACCAACAATCCCTCGCTCCGCCTCGATTCCGGCGTCACCCAGTCCGGGCGCACGCTCTACCAGGAGTTCAAGTTCGCCGGCGCCAACGACGCCATCGACTGGGTCGCGGGCACCAGCTTCTACCGCGAGGAAGGTCGCCAGTCGAGCATCATCCGCAGCACGACGACGACGATCGACACGCTGTTCTTCAACCAGGGCATCCAGGCGCCATGCGGCGGGCCGCTGTCCTGCATCGATGCCCAGCTTCGTCCTTTCCAGTTTCCCTTCGGCTTCACCGGCAACCCGTACCGCGAGCAGATCGACAACACGATGACCTCGACCTCCTTCGCGGTCTTCGGCGACGTGATCTGGCACATCAGCGACCGGCTGAACCTGACCCTCGGCCTGCGCCACACGCGCGACGAGAAGGAGT
>JANJUH010000324.1 GCA_024710675.1 Lysobacterales bacterium | reverse complement strand
CGTGCCCTCGTGCCCTCCAATCGGGCGTGCGGACTGTCCCGACTTCAGAGCCGGCCAGCCGAAAGCACTACTGAACGGGCCTTCGATCCCGCGGCAAATGCCCCACCAGGAAGTCCATCTGGTCGGCGAGGATGTGGCGGTTCGACAGGATCAGGTGCTCGACCCAGCTCGGCCGGTAGGGCACCGCGAGCAGCGGCATGCCCGCCTGTTGCGGGGTGCGGCTGCCCTTGCGCACATTGCACGCCAGGCAGGCCGAGACCACGTTCTCCCAGGTGTCGCGGCCGCCGCGCGAGATCGGCACCACATGGTCGCGCGTGAGTTCCGAGCGCGTGTAGTGCTGGCCGCAGTACAGACAGACATGGCGGTCGCGGGCGAACAGCGCGTGGTTGGTCAGCGCCGGCGCCGGGTTGGCGTCATTGAGGCGCGCCTTGGAGCGACTGGCGACGATAGGGTGCAACTCGATGATGCTCTGGCGGCCGGATTCACGATTGCGCCCGCCGTGCACCGTCAGGCAGGGCTGCCCCAACGTCCACGACACGGCGCCGCGCACGTACAGGCAGACCGTCTCCTGCCAGCTGATCCAGTCGAGGATCCGTCCGCTGGAATCCAGCGACAACACCCGCGTCGTACCGAGTTCGGCCACCATGCATGCCTCCGGTATGCAAGCGCGCCGCCGCACCCGGGCCGCGGCGCGGGGGCGAGTGTAGCCTGAAACGGTGAGTTCTAAGTGGTAAGTGGTAAGTGGCGAAAGCGTCGGCATGAATGCCGGCCCACGAAAGCGCGGGCATCTCGTGGGTCCGGGTTCATCCGGACCCTCTTCGCTCATCGTCGCAGAGTGAATGAGAAAGGGCATGCCAGTGGCAGAAACAGGCGCATCGAGCTGGTACGGCTTCTGCCACTCACCACTCACCACTTACCACTTGCGGCTTCACCATCAGAACCCGCGATCCCCGCTGATCAGCCCGCCGAGGCCGCCCAGCACCGAGCCTTCGTCCTTGCTGCCGCCCTTCTGGTAGGCGGCGGCGTACATGCGCCCGGCGAGGCGCGAGAAGGGCAGGCTCTGCAGCCAGACGTGGCCGGGGCCGGTCAGGCGCGCGAAGAACATGCCTTCGCCGCCGAACAGGATGCTCTTGATACCGCCGACCTGCTCGATGTCGAAGTTCACGCTCGCGGTCATCGCCACCACGCAGCCGGTGTCGACCTGGAGCATCTCGCCTGCCGCCAGTTCGCGCTCGACGATGGTGCCGCCGGCGTGCACGAAGACCAGCCCATCACCCGTCAGCTTCTGCATGATGAAGCCCTCGCCGCCGAACAGGCCGGTGAGGATCTTCTTCTGGAAATGGATGCCGATCTCGACGCCCTTGGCGGCGGCGAGGAAAGCGTCCTTCTGGCAGATCATCTGGCCGCCGAAGTTCGACAGGGTCATCGGGATGATGGTGCCCGGGTAGGGCGCAGCGAAGGCGGCGCGTGCTTTTCCGGCGCCGGCATTGCTGAAGACGGTGGTGAACAGGCTCTCGCCGGTGATCAGGCGCTTGCCGGCGCCGACCAGCTTGTCGAGGAAGCTGCCGCCGGCGCCGCCCTGCGAGCCGTCGCCGAAGACCGTTTCCATCTTGATCTGCGGCTGCTTGTACATCAACGTGCCAGCCTCGGCGACGCAGCTTTCGCCGGGATCGAGCTCGATCTCGACGAACTGCATGTCCTCGCCGTAGATCGTGTAGTCGATCTCGTCGGCGCGCTGGTAGCCGCCGAGCGGAGCGGCCGGGATGGCCGGCAGCAGCGGGCTGGCGCTCGGGCGCAGCTCGGCGACGTGGGCGATCGGCACCCATTCGGCAAAGCCGTTGCGCCAGCAGTAGCCGTTGCCATCGCGTGCGGCCATCGCCTGGGCGGTGGCCTGGTCATGGGGGCCCGACTGTTGGCCGTTGTAGCTGAAGTACCACTGGTGCATGGCGACCTCGTTCGAAGGGATGGGGGGTCAGGGGTTCACGCCGATCTGCTGGTGCACCGCGTCACGCGCCGCGACATCGAGTCCCAGCGCCGTGGCGAGACGGTCGAGCCAGGCGCGCTCGGCCTCGGTGTCGATGCTGATCGCGACGATCGCGGCGGCGTAGGTCTCGAGTTTCAGGTGGGGCGCGGTGGCCGCGACGATCTGCTCGAGGCTCGCCGGCTGGCGCAGCTCGGCCTTCAGGAACTCGCGCGTGGCGGCATCGAGCCCGGCCTCGAGCGCGCGCTCGAGGATCTGCGCGCGTTCCTCGGCATCGATCAGGCCGTCGGCATGGGCCGCGGCGATCATCGCGCGGATCAGGTGGGTGGCGTCGGCCGCGCGCTGGCTGTCCTCGGCCGGCGGTGCTGCCGCTTCTGGCGCAGCCAGCGGCGGTGGCGCGGAGGGCAGGGCGGTCGGCGCCGGCATCGACATCGGCGGTGGCGGCGGGGGTGGCGCCATCGGTGGCAGCGCAGCCGGCATGCCGCCGCCCATCGCCGGCGCGGCCTGGCCCTGGCGCGACTTGTAGTGATCCCAGGCGGCGATCGCCAATCCGATCGCGCCGACGCCGAGCTGTGCCTTGCTGACGCCGGGGATGCCGAAGGAACTGCTGCGCGACTTGCGCTTCTTGCCGCCGCCCATGCCGCCGGCCAGCATCTGGCCGAGCAGCTTCTCCACATCGAACATGGGTGTACTCCTTGATGGCCCGGAAATCGCCGGCAGGGGCTGCCAGCGCACGATCACAGATGGGATCATACGGAGCTTCCGTGAAAAGGCCCGTGCCAGGATGCCGATGTCATCGTTCAACGGACCGCGGCCTGCGCGGTGGATCCGGAGCGTCCGGAGGGGCAGGGGGCAGGGGTCGGGGGTACGGGATTGCGGCAAGATTCCGTCTCTGGCGCAAATCTGCTCCCTTTCCCCCTGCCCCTTGGCCCTGACCATCGGCTGGAGAGGACGGAGGTGTCCGAGCAATCCAAAGGCCACCCGGGACAGCGCAGGCCATCCCCAGCGGGAGCCCGCCCATGGCTAGCCTCGAGCCGCGCGGTCCGCGGCAAATGTGGCAGGCCTTCCGCTATTCGCTGGCGGGCCTGCTGGCAGCATGGCGCTTCGAGAGTTCCTTCCGGCTGGAGAGCTATCTCTTCCTCGTGCTGGCGCCACTCGGCTTCCTGCTCGGACAGAACGGGGTCGAGCGCGCGCTGCTGGTGGGTTCGCTGCTGCTGGTGCTGATCGTCGAGCTGCTCAACGGCGCGGTGGAGGCCATCGTCGACAAGACCACGCCCGAGTTCCACGAACTGGCCGGGCGCTCGAAGGACATGGGCTCGGCGGCAGTCTTCCTGGCGATGATGGGCGTCGCCTTCACCTGGGCGGTGATCCTGCTGCCGCGGCTGGGCGGATGATCAGCTCGGATGCGAGCGATGTGGTTGGCACCGCGATCGTTGGCGCCGGCTTCGGCGGGCTGGCGATGGCGACGGCGCTCGATCAGGCTGGGCGCGGCGATTTCCTGGTGCTGGAGAAGGCGGATCGCGTCGGCGGCACCTGGCGCGAAAACACCTATCCCGGCGCGGCCTGCGACGTGCCTTCGCACCTGTATTCGCTCTCCAGCCAGCCCAATCCGCACTGGTCGCGCCTGTTCCCGCGCCAGGGCGAGATCCAGGCGCATCTCGAACGTTCGGCCGCGGCGCTGATCGATTCCGGTCGCGTGTGCTTCGGCTGGCGCCTCAGGGCAGCACGATGGGACGAGGCGGCGGCGCTGTGGCGGCTCGAGTCCGCCGACGGACGCAAGCTGGAAGCGCGCTTCCTGGTGCTGGCGCTCGGACCGCTGCACCGCCCGGCGTGGCCGGACATCCCGGGACTCGAGTCCTTCGCCGGCACTGCCTTTCATTCGGCGCAGTGGCGCCATGATGTCGATCTGGCCGGTCGCCGCAAAGCGGTTATAGGCAAGGGTGCCAGCGCGATCCAGTTAATCCCGGAGGTAGCCTTCAAAGCGGCGCAGCTCAAGGTGCTGCAGCGCAAGCCGCCCTGGGAGATCTGACGCGGACCCTCGCCCAGCGGTGCCGCGACCATGGCGCGCTGCATCGCCTCTGCCCGACCGAAGCGGGCTGGCGGCGCGCGGCGCTCGACTACCTGCGGGGCTTGCACCGTGCTTGAGCTGGGCACTCCGCTGTGGCTCCTGGGACTCGCGCTTATCTTTCTGGTGCGCTGGCTCCATCGCTTCCATGACAGCCCCCGCGTGCAGCCGGTCGCAGCACTGTTTCTGTGGCGCAACGCCCCGCATCCGGCGGCGGCCGGCCGCCGGCGCGACCGTCCCGATCCCCGCTGGCGACTGCGCGCGCTGGTGCTGGCGTGCC
>JANJUH010000317.1 GCA_024710675.1 Lysobacterales bacterium | reverse complement strand
TGCACGGCGAGCAGGGCAATCGCCGAATCGATCCGCCCCAGGCGCACGCGCGCTTCGGCACCGGCATGCAACAAGGGCACGTCACCCGGCAGGCGCGGCAGTACATGATCGACCAGGCGCACCACCTCGGCCTCGCGACGCGAGCGCAGCAGGGCATCTGACAACTCGCGCAGCATCGGCGCGTCGTCCGGGCCGAACTCGGGCAGGCCGAGCACTGCCGCAAGCGCGGCACCGTGCTCGCCGGCAGCCAGTTGGGCACGCGCCAACAGGCGCCGGTATCGATCATTCGCCGGTTCGATACGCACGGCGTTCTCGAGCGCCTGGCGCGCGAAGGCGTAATGCTCCTTGGCCATCAGCGCCATGCCAAGCACCGCCTGCGCGCGCGCGTCCCCGCTCATCCGGGCGATGGAGCGCTGCGCACTGGCCAGGGCGCCATCGACATCACGCCGGGCGAGCTGGACCTGGGCCAGGCCAACCAGCGCCGGACCGTCGTCGGGATCGGCACGCAGGGCGGTGCGGAAGCGCTGTTCGGCGACATCCATCTGGCCGCTGGCCAGCGCCACCTCACCGAGCTGGGCGTGCGCCGAGGACCAGTTCGGGTCGATCGCGGCGGCGCGCTCCAGGAATTCCGTGGCGCGCAGCGAATCGCCCTGCTGGGCGAGCAGCAATCCGTAGTTGACGAGATAGCTCGGTTCCTCGGGCGCAGCGTCGATGGCGCGCTTGAAGTGGCTGCGCGCCCCCAACAGGTCGCCCTTGCGCGCCAGCACCACCGCGAAGGCGTTGAGCGCCTGCGCGTCGTCCGGCGCGTCACTCAGGCGGTCGCGCAAGCGGTGTTCCGCCTCCTCCAGGCGGCCCGCCGCGATCAGTTCTCGAATCTCGTCCATCGGCATCCTGCCGTCGCCCGTGGCGTCTGAAAAAGACGCCGGAGGATAACAGCGCACTGCACCGCCGGTGGATGCCTCCGCGCGCTTGCGCTACTCTGCGCGGCTTCCCGATTCACGCTGCCCTAGCCCAATGACCGTGCTCGTCACCGGTGCCGCCGGCTTCATCGGGGCCTATGTGGCACGCGCGCTCGCCCAGCGCGGCGAGCGTGTGGTCGGCCTCGACAACTACAACGCCTACTACGCGCCGGCGCTCAAGCGCGCCCGCGCGGCGGCCTTGGGCGCCGGCAAGGACTTCGAGATCGTCGAGGCCGACATCGCCGACCGCACGGCCGTCGAGTCCCTCTGGCAGCAATATCGCCCGCGTCGCGTCGTCCACCTCGCCGCCCAGGCCGGCGTGCGCTGGTCGCTCGAAAATCCACGCGCCTACGTGCAGGCCAACGTCGTCGGCTTCCTCGAGATCCTCGAGGCCTGCCGCCTCGGGGAGGTCGAGCACCTGGTCTATGCCAGCACCTCGAGCCTGTATGGCCGCAGTCCCGAGCAGCCCTTCCGCGAAACCGCCTCGATCCGCCGCCCGGTCTCGCTGTATGCGGCCACCAAGGGCGCCAACGAGCTGATGGCGGCGAGCTACGCGCACCTCTACCACTTCCCGGCGACCGCGCTGCGCTTCTTCACGGTCTACGGCCCGTGGGGACGCCCCGACATGGCGCCGCTGTTGTTCACCCGGGCGATCCTCGAAGGGCGGCCGATCCGGGTCTACAACCATGGCCGGATGAAGCGCGATTTCACCTACGTCGACGACATCGTTGCCGGCGTGATTGCAGCGCTCGACCGCCCGCCGGCGCGCGACGACTACGCCGCCCACAAGGTCTACAACCTGGGCCGCGGCGAGCCGGTGGACCTCGAGCGTTTCATCGCGCTGATCGAGCAGGCCGCCGGCCGCCCGGCGATCCGCGAATACATGGACATGCAGGCTGGCGACATGAGCGAGACCTTCGCCGATGTGTCGGCCGCGGCCACGGACTTGGGCTACGCGCCGCAGGTGTCGATCGATGCGGGCGTGCCGCAGGTGGTCGAGTGGTGCCGGCGCTACCAGGCCGAAGGGGGCAGCTGGTGAGCGCGAATCCGATCGCACTCAGCGTCGTGGTCCCGGCGCACAACGAGCGCGACAACGTCGGACCGCTGATGGGCGAGATCGAGGCTGCGCTGACCCCGCTCGGAATCGCGTGGGAAGCGATCTTCGTCGACGACCTGAGCCGCGACGACACCTTGTCCGTGCTGCAGGGATTGAAGGCCAGTCACCCTCGCCTGCGCGTGCTCTCCCACCGCAGCCAGAGCGGCCAGAGCACGGCGATCCGCAGCGGCGTCAAGGCCGCCCGCGGCGTGTGGATCGCCACCCTCGACGGCGACGGCCAGAACGACCCGGCCGACATCCCGAAACTGCTCGCGCAGCGCGATGCCGGCGACCCGCGCGTGAAGCTCTACGCCGGCTGGCGAGTCGATCGCAAGGACAGCGGCAGCAAGCGCTGGGCCTCGAAGATCGCCAACGCGATCCGCTCGCGCCTGCTGCAGGACCAGACGCCCGATACCGGCTGCGGCATCAAGCTCTTCGAGCGCGCCGTGTTCCTCGACCTGCCCTACTTCGACCACATGCACCGCTACCTGCCGGCCTTGGTCAAACGCGCCGGTTTCGAGGTGCTCAGCGTGCCGGTCAACCACCGTCCACGCGGCGCCGGCGTGTCCAAGTACAACAACCTGCAGCGCGCCTGGGTGGGCTTGGCCGACCTGCGCGGCGTCGCCTGGCTGATCCGGCGCAGCAAGCGCACGGCGGTCGACGAGGTCTGAGGCCATGAACGAGGAATTGATGTGGCTCGATTGGACCGGGCTGCACGTGACCTGGTGGAAACTGATCGGCTACACCGGCGCGCTGATGTTCGGCCTGCGCTGGGTGGTCCAGTTCATCGCCAGCAAGCGCGCCGGCCGCCCGGTGATCCCGCGCGTGTTCTGGTACATGAGCGTGGTCGGCAGCCTGATGACGCTGAGCTACTTCAGCTTCTCGGCCAAGCAGGACTCGGTGGGCGTGCTGCAGAACCTCTTCCCCACCTTCACCGCGCTCTACAGCCTCTATCTCGACATCAAGCACCGCGGCTGGCACCGCGACAAGGGGACACACTGATGCGTTGCGTGGTCTACCGGAGCGACAAGCGCGAAGGCACCTACGTCTACACGATCGCCGGCGAGGGCCTCGAGCGCGTGCCGGAAACGCTGCGCCAGTCGCTGGCGCCGCTGGTCGAGGCGCTCAGCTTCGAGCTGACACCGGATCGCAGATTGGCGCGGGCCGATGCGGCGATGGTGCTGGCGAACCTCTCCGCCGCGGGCTTCCATATCCAGTTTCCACCCGCTGAAATGGAGCGTGGCGAGGCGTAGTGGATCTGCCCGCGGGGCTCGGCTCGTTGCCTAGTCGTCATTCCGGCGAAGGCCGGAATCCAGTG
>JANJUH010000316.1 GCA_024710675.1 Lysobacterales bacterium | reverse complement strand
GCTGCGTCCGGTGATGATCGCTGGTCCCGCTTGGCGCGGCTGGAGGTCGCCATGCTTCGCGTCCGCGATGAGACGGCGCGTCCAGCGCTCCGCGAGGCGCTGGCCGATCTTTTGGTAGACGATAGCCCGGTCCTGGCTGCGCGCCGGGACCATGTCGTGGGAATGCTGCGCCTGCAGGATCACCAGTTTGATCTGGCCCTGGCCGACCTCTCGCGCGCGGAGTTGGCCTATGCGACGGCTGGGTCAACTGCAGGGGTGGGGCAGGCTTGTGATTCACTCGCTGCGGCGCTGGCGTTACTGGGTCATGTGGATGCTGCACTCCTCGCGGCCACGCGCAGCCTGGCGTGCAAGATCCTGATCGGAGACGAGCAGGGCATCGCGATCACGCTGGGCACTCTGGGGCGACTGAGCCTGCAGGCGGGCCGGGCGAGCGAGGCGCGGTGGTACTTCGAACGTAATCTGACCGTTGCGAAGGGTGCTGTCGGTCGGCTGGCTGCACAGGTGTGGCTGGTCAGGGCCATGATCGAGAGCGGCCAGATCGACGAGGGTCTGGCTCTGTCGCGTGCGCTGCAGGAGTCAGGACTGCTGGGGGCCGCCGACCATGATCGCCGGGCCTTTCTGGGGATCGCCGAACTGGCCGTGCTGACGGCGATTGGACGTAGGGCCGAGCTGGGCGCAGTCACTGATCGTCTGAGGGCGAGTCGCGAACTGGTGATGCCGCACACACGGCTCTGGATCGACCTGGCTCTTGCGACAACGGCCGAAGGAGCGCTGGCGCATCAGGATGCCCTCGGCGTGGCGGTCCGGGCTCGCCAGGCAGGTATCGCCGACGTGGAAGCCAGGGCCCTGCTGTTGGCGGCCGGGCATGCTGATCGAGCCGACGATCGGCGTGATTACCTGTTGCGAGCCTGCGGTGTTGCCAGCACACACGGCCTCGGCCGGGAACGAGACGAGGCGGAGTCCTTGCTCCTCCAGCACGACTGTCCGCCGATGGTCGAGTGCGACCCACCGATTCCGTTGGGGGACGAGCCTTCCGTGATCCCCAGGCGTTACATCATTCGTGCGCGCCTCGGAGGCGGGGCGCAGGGCGAGGTGCTCAGGGCGTACGACCTGCGGCGCAATGCGGAAGTGGCCATCAAGCTCCTGAAGGTGACGCCGGACCTGCCCGCTGCTCAACTCACGGAAAGGCTCGACAGCGCCAGGCGCGAGTTCGAACTCGCGCAGCGGCTGAGTGATCGCGGTCTGGCCCGGGTGTTCGCGCTCGGAAAGACGCTTAACGGACAGCCCTTTGTTGTGCAGGAGTTCGTTCCAGGGTCCACCTTGCGCAACCGACTGCCATGGACGGGCGATGACGTGGGCCGGATGCAGTTGCTGGAAGCGCTGGCCCGGACGATTGACGCCTTGCATGACCAGGGATTGCTGCACCTGGATCTCAAGCCGGACAACATCATTCTCCGCGAGGATGGATCGCCGGTGTTGATCGACTTTGGCATCGCGGTCTTAATGGAGGAAGGAAAAGCTGCGGCCGGCGTGGCGCGCGGTACGCCTGGCTATGCGGCACCTGAGCAGCGTTCGGGGCAGGCGGTAACCCGCGCGGCTGACGTGCACGCCTTCGGTGTGCTGGCGCACGAGCTCTTGACCGGACGGCTTCCGGCGACGCCGGAGTCGGTCGAGAGCAAAGGCGTGCTGGGTCGATTTGCGCGCGCCTTGGCCGGCGGTCCCGCGACAGAAAAGGCGCGCCTGGACGAGGGATTGTCAGAAGGTGTCCGCGCGGTGCTGGCCCCGGCGATCGCATCGGATCCCGGCAAGCGCCCCACCCGTACCAGCGAGGTGGTGCGCGCGTTGCGCTCGGCGCTGGGCTAGCCTTGCGATACCTCCGGAAGCTCACTAGGGGCCATTCTTGTTCCGATTCCTGAAGGTCTATCGGCTGGCCATCGCCGCGGCGATTGTGGTGGTGATGGGCTTTACCGGGCATCTGATCGCCAACTTCGGCGATCTTCCCGACGCTTCGCTGTCGACCCGCATCAAGGTCGTACTGGACAGCCTGCTGCAGTCCATGCAGCTCTTCACCTTGAGCAATCGGCCGCGACCGGGCGTCGACAACTGGTTCCTGGTGATCGCACGCCTCGGTGGCGCGCTGGTCGCCTTCGGGACGATCGGCAAGGTCCTTCTCGCCGTCTTCGAGAAGGCGCGCCAACGGGCGGCTCTGGGAAGAGCCAAGGGTCATGTGGTCCTTGCCGGCTTCGGTGATCGCGGCCGCCATTTCTTCGCCAACCTCAAAGGTCGCAAGGCCGCGGTCCTGATCGACACCTTGCCGCCGGTGGATGACGTCGACCAAGGGCGCCTGATACGTTTGCAGGGGGATGCCCGGGACAGGGACGTGCTCAAGCAGGCCGGACTCGCCCGTGCCGATGCCCTGGTGATTGGTACGGGCTCGGACGAGCGCAACCTCAGCATCGCCCTTGCCGCGCTCGAGTTCATCGACGATCAGAACCGCAAGACCGAGTTCGAATTGGTCGTGACGATCGATGAGCCCTTGTTGGCCGATGCCATCGAGCGTGAGGATCGGATCATGCGGCCTGACTCGCGTCGGGAACTGTCAATCCACCTGTTCAACCCGGCTCGCGCCGCGGCGCTGGAATTGCTGGCCCAGCCGTCGTGGCTGGCGAGGGCACTTCGCTCGGGGCAGCCTTGCGTCCGGCTTGCCATCTTCGGTGCGACTCCAGTGGCCATCGAAGTCCTGATGCAGTTTCTCCGCATATCCCCCTGCGCCGGCCTGGCGCGCCCCGAAGTCCATCTTTTCGGGCCGGATTCGGACATCCGGCGCAACCTTTTGGCCCGCTCGGACAACTTTGCGGCGGTCCTCGATCCTGCGCATGCCCTGGCTTCCAACAATCCACCACCTCTGGCGTGGGCCGTCGATCTGCGGATTCATGATGCCGTGCCGGGGCAGGATCCGATGACCGAGTTGCTCGGCATGCTGGACGCCCGGCAGATGCTGACCGCGGCGGTGGTGGCAGCCGGAGACAGCGTCAGCAACATCCGTATCTCCCTGCGTTTGCGCCAGGCATTGCAGCGACTCGGATTGCCCGCGTGCCCGATTCACGTCTATGCGCCGATCAGGAGCAATCTCGACACGCTGCTGGCCACGCCGAACCAGGACGCCGTCATCGCACAATCGCCGATCGAGCCGTTCGGCCGCAATGACTCCCTGTGTTCGGTTGGCTTCGGAGAGCGTCGCCGCGAGAAACTGGCGCGCGAGATCCATGAGGCTTACCGCCTCCGGCGGCATGCGGACTCCTCGAGGCCCGCGACGGACAGCAGCGACGAGAGCCTGAGGCCTTGGCCGGCCTTGGGCGAGAAGCGGCGTCACGCGAATCGCCGTGCGGCGGACCATTTGCCGGTCAAATGGCTGTCGGCGCGCCATCTGGCCGGACTGGAACTGGAGCCGGAAGGCTTCCCTTCGGAGTGGTGCCCGGAGTGGCTCGAGGCACTCGCTGCGATCGAGCATGATTCCTGGCGCATCGGCCTCGAGCTGGACGGTTGGCGTGCCTCGCCACTTCGGGACGACTCGAGGATGCTGCACACCGACCTGGTCCCGTATGCGGCATTGCCGGAGAGGACCAAGGATTACGATCGGCAGCAGGTGCTGGAGCTCAGGGAGGCCAATGACGCGGTCAGGAAATGACCGTGCGTGGAGTCTGCCCTCAGCCCGATCAAGATGGGATTCAGGTCGACATGGACAGGTGCTTGCGGCGATAGACAATGCGCCAGGCGTAAGTGTCATTCGACAGCGCCTCGACCAATCCGCGGCAGACCAGCCGCAGGTCTTCGAACCGGACGCGGGTTGGTGAGGCGAGAAGGCGGCGTGTCCGCGCGATCAAGGGCAGCAACTCGGCTGCGGTATCTGCCGATCGTGCGGAGTACGCTCCGAATTCGCCCTGCGAACGGATCCCCAGAACCATTGCGCCCAGCGCCGGGATCAGTGCCCCAACCAGTGTCATGGCCTTGCTCGCATGTTGCTCGACCCAGTCAGGAGCCAGGAGATTGCCGCACAGGTAGGCGACGCAGGCCAGCACCAGGAGCGCGAGCAGGGTGTTTTCGATCGTCTCCAGGCGCTCGTGCACATGGCCCTGGATCTTTTCCGTCTTTCGGTTGAAGGCGTGCTGCGGTGCGATGTCGCGGCGACTGATCGTGTCCAGCGCCAGGCGCGAGTGCTGATCGTTGACGCGAATGGCGGGCATCGGCAACTGGCGAACACAGGCGCGGAGGTACCAACTGACCCAGGAGGCTCCAGGATGCACACTGTCACCGTGCGGGTCGCTGGGCTCGGTCGAGTCGGCGGTCCAGGCGGTCACCCGCGAAATCCTCAGTTGCTCGGCCAGAGCCCTGTATTCGAGCCAACGATCGTGCCATCGGTTCCTTCGGCCAACCCATGCGACGACGGCCATGAGCAGGATCATCATGAGTTCAGTGGCGACAAACCAGGGTTTCTGGTCCAGCCAGATCAAGCCCAGCAGACCCACCAGCGTAGCGCCTCCGGCGAGCAGGTACACCAGCACATAGGCGCCGCGATAGGCGCGACCGAAACGCTCGGCCAGATGGTCCGCGCGCAGGAAGGGGGCCATCAGTGAATCGCGGACCCCATCGGCCATCGCCGGATCCTGCTGGCGAAGCGCTTCGACGTATCCCTCCCAGTTCTCCAGCCAGGCGCTGGCGCTATCCTTGGCACGACGGATCCAGCGTGGCCAGGGGGCGCCTCCCAGGCAGAGGATCAAGTGGAAGGCCGGTGGAAAGCGTGCACTCCGCGTGGCGTCTTCCATCAGGAACTCGTCCCAGCGCTGGCGCGAATCACGGAGCGGCTTGAACTGGCGGTAATCCGGCTGCGCGTCGAGCAAGAGGCTGGACTCGATCCACTTCCACAGTGGATCCGTGCCTTCCGTAGGCTCACGTCCCGGCAACATCAGCCGGACATGGCTCCCATCGCGTGCGTCGATCCAGACCACAGGCAGTCCGCGATCGACCGCCAGACGCACCGCATGAGCGGTTCCGCCGAAGCCCCGGGCCGGCTGGCCGTCCCAGACCACGATCAGCACGTCGGATTGGGCGACGACCGTCTCGCAGACGAGTTCGTGTCCGTCACGGACCGCCGCGTTCGCAGTTGGCTCATCGAAGGACATGACCGCGCTCGCGGACTTCAGCAGCGACCTGGCGTGCTCGAGATAGCGGGAGGAGGCCTCAGCCGACATTTGGGATGCGGCCTCCGCGAGGAAGGCCTCCGGCTCGGCGGGCAAGGCCAGTTGGAGGCTCCATCCACTGGCGAGCGCCTGATCCGCGGCAATCAGGTCAGCACCCTGCGCCAGACCCGTGACGAAACGCAGCAAGGTGGGTGATTCGACCTCGTACAGCCCCTGGCCACGCAAGGCGACTGCACCCATGGATTGCTCAAGGCCGGCGAGCAGTTCCAGGACTCGATGGCGAAGCGCGCTCTCCGCATCGGCATCGAAGTCCCAACGATGTCCTGCGAAGCCGACTCTCAGGACGAGCCTTGGGAGTTGCATCTGAGGATTGGCTGGCATTGGGCGGGAGGGGGCGCGAGCGGAAGCGCAATCCTCGATTCGGCGAAGCGGCGGGTCAAGGAGTACATCTTCCGCGCAAGGTCGTGGGTCACATGAAAGATGTTCGACGCCAACCGGGAGCAGCCTGGCGTACTTGCCAGAGCGCAGAGACCGCAAGACCGCACCGGGCAAGCCTGGCCTGCGACGTTGACATTGACGGGCGAGCGTCGTCGCTGCGACAGACACCGGCTGCGGGTCTGGCCATGATCGCGAGCCACTGGATTGGCGGCAAGGTCAGATAGACCGAGGACAAGATCGACACTTTCGCCGCTCACCGCAATTGCCGCGGGATTTGCTTGTCGCGACCGAGCTGACGGATCTTGGCAGGTAGGCCTCTGGTCAAGGATGCTCTGCGGCCATGACAGCGCACTGAAACGCCGACCTTGGGGAGTCCCGGATGAGCCTGCTTTTCCTCTCCCACTCCAGTCTCAACAATGCCGAGGCCTTAGGGCTGCGTGACTGGCTGGTGTCGGAAGGCTGGTCCGATCTGTTTCTTGACTTGGACCCGGAGCGCGGCATCGTCGCCGGCGAGAAGTGGGAGCAGGCGCTCTACCTTGCCGCCGGCCGCTGCGACACCGTGCTGTTCCTGATCAGCCGCCACTGGCTGGGCTCGGAGTGGTGTCGGCGCGAGCTGCATCTGGCCCATCGCCTGAACAAGCGCATCGTCTCCCTGCTGATCGAACCGATTCCGGTATCCGAGCTGCCGCTGGAGCTGACCGAGAGCTGGCAGGTGGTGAGCCTGACCGCGGTGGGCGAGGCGTCGCTGTGGGCCACCGAGGTGACGCTGGACGGGCAGAACGTGCCCGTGGCCTTCGCCCGGGAGGGCCTGACTCGCCTGCGCGTGGGCCTGCACAAGGCCGGACTGGACCCGCAGAGCTTCGCGTGGCCGCCAGCAGACGACCCCGAGCGGCCGCCCTACCGCGGCCTGAAGCCTCTGGAGGCCGAGGACGCCGGCAACTTTTTCGGCCGCGAGGCACCCATCATCGAGCTGATGGGCCAGCTGCGCGGTCTGAGCGAGGGCGCGCCGCCGCGCTTCCTGGCCATCTTGGGCGCGTCGGGCGCGGGCAAGTCGTCCTTCCTTCGGGCGGGCGTGCTGCCGCGGCTGGCCCGCGACGATCGCCACTACCTGCCGCTGCCGGTGATCCGTCCGGAGCGGGCGGTGTTGAGCGGGGCCAACGGACTGCTGGCCAGCCTGCGGGCCGCCGCCACGCGGATGGGGCTGGCGTGGCCGCCCTCGCGCCTGCCGCAGGCTCTGGCCGAGGGCGCCGAGGTGCTGCCTTCGCTGCTGGCCGAGTTGGCCGCTGCGGCCGCCGTGCCGGACTGGGACGGCGGTGTGGGCAAGCCG
>JANJUH010000309.1 GCA_024710675.1 Lysobacterales bacterium | reverse complement strand
CCGCCGATGCCGATCTGGATGGCGTCGAGTTCTGCGATGCCACCTGGCTGCTGGGCGATGTGGCAACGGCGGGCGTGCCCGGCCGCACCGATCTCGTCGCCCTGAAGACTGCAACCGGCCCCGCGGCGCGCCTGTTCGCCTTCGGCATCGATGCCTGGCGCCTGCTGCCCCACCTCGAGTGGCTGGAGGCGAATCCGGGCCGCAGCGTGATCGGCGCCACCGGCCACCTCGGTGCCGACGCCAACGGCCGGATCCGCCGCGAGCCGGGCTGGGCGCGCTATACCGGCGCCAGCCCGCGCCCGGTCGATTGATGTTCGCCACGCTGCGCCGACTGCTGCGCAGCAAGGACATCGGCGATGCCGCCGAGGATGCTGCGCTGGCCCACCTGCGCGCAGCAGGCCTCGTTCTGCTCGGGCGCAACTGGCGCTGCCGCGGCGGCGAGATCGATCTGGTGATGCGCGAGGGCGCCACGCTGGTCTTCGTCGAAGTCCGCCATCGCTCGGACGCCAGCCATGGTGATGGACTCCAGAGCGTCGGCGCCGGCAAGCGCCGGCGGCTGCGCACCGCGATCCGCGCGTGGCTGGGCGCCCATCCGGCCGAGCGCCTGGCGCCGGTGCGCATCGACGTCGTCGCCGCTGGCGCCGGCGGGATGCGCTGGGTGAAGGGCGCGATCGAGGACACGAGGCCATGAGCCTGCCCGCTTCGGTGCGTGCTGCCCTGCCCGCTGATGCCTGGCTCGAGGATGCGGCCAGCCGTCACGTCTACGGCTACGACAACTCCAAGCGCCATGGCGAGGTGCTGGCGGTGGCGCTGCCGGCGAGCGAAGCCGAGGTGCAGTCGCTGGTCCGCGCCTGTCATGACAGCGGCACGCCGGTCGTCGCGCGCGGTCGCGGCAGCGCGACCACCGGCGCGGCAGTGCCGCTGCGGCCCAGCGTGGTGCTCTGCTTCGAGCGCATGCAGGCGATCCGGCGCATCGAGCCCGGCAACCGGCTGGTCGAGGTCGAGGCAGGTGTGATCAATGGCGAGCTGCAACGCGCGCTGGCCGCGCACGGCTGCTTCTGGCCTCCCGATCCGACCAGCGCGCCGTGGTCGACCGTGGGCGGCAACCTCGCCTGCAACGCCGGCGGGCCGCGCACGCTGAAGTACGGCGCCTGCCGCGAGAACCTGCTCGGCCTACGCTTCGTCGATGGGCGTGGCGAGCTGATCCGCAGTGGCTCGGACACGACCAAGGGCGCCGTCGGCTACGACCTCTCCCGGCTGCTCGTCGGCTCCGAGGGCACCCTGGGCCTGATCACCTCGGCGACGCTGAAGCTCGCGCCGCTACCCGAGGCGCGCACGGTGCTGCGCGCGCTCTACGATTCGATCGAAGCCGGCGCCGAGGCCGTCGCCCGCCTGATGGCGCAGCCGGTGACACCCGCGGCGATCGAGTACATGGACGCGACAGCGGTGCGACTGGTGCGCGAAAAGGCGGGCGTTGCCCTGGCCCCCGGCACCCAGGCGCTGCTGCTGATCGAGGCCGATGGACCGGCGCGTGGACTGGACGATCAGGTGGCGGCCTTGTCGGCTGCTGCCGGCGGCGCGGGTTGCATCGAACTGCGCGAGGCGAAGGACGCGGGCGAGGCCGGCGAACTCTGGGCTGCGCGCAAGGCCTTGTCGCCCGTGCTGCGCAGCCTGGCGCCGAAGAAGATCAACGAGGATGTGGTGGTTCCGGTCTCACGGCTGCCGGCGCTGGTGCACCGGCTGGCGGAACTGTCGGGCCGGCACCGCATACCCATCGTCAACTTCGGCCATGCCGGCAACGGCAACCTGCATGTCAACCTGCTCTACGATCCGGCCGTGGGCGAAAGCGACGCGCGCGCGCAGACCTGCCTCGGCGAGGTCTTCACGGCTGTGGTCGAATTGGGCGGAACCCTGTCGGGCGAGCATGGCATCGGCATCGACAAGCGCGACTTCCTGCCACTGGCCGTCGCCCCGGCGGCGCTGGATCTGATGCGCGCGCTCAAGCGTGTTTTCGATCCAGCCGGCATCCTCAATCCGGGAAAAGTGTTGCCGCCGTAGGGCATCGTGGGTCGGGATTCATTCCGACATCGGATCTTGTGGGTCGGGATTCATCGCGACATTGGATCTTGTGGGTCCGGATTCATCCCGACGCTTTTGCAGCGGGGCGGTGCAAGCAAAGAGCGTCCGGATGAATCCGGACCCACATGATCCGGACCCACCACAGCACTGCAACGCGCATTCCCGGACCCGCATCGAGCGCCAGATGTTGTGGGTCGGGATTCATCCCGACGCTTTTGCGGCCGGGCGGCGAAGACAAAGAGCGTCCGGATTAATCCGGACCCACATGAGCAGGACCCCGGAGACTCCCACGGCGGATCCGCAGCCGCGCCGCGGATTCGCCCTACCGCACCTTGTCGATCACGATCTCGACGCGGCCCGCTTCGCGCCAGGCGATGGCGGCGCTGAGGCCTTCGAAGTCGCCGGGCTGTGGTGTCGCATTGCCGGACTTCGACACACGCGCGCCGATGACGACTTTCTCGAAGGTGGCCAGTGACATGCCCTGGACCATGCCCATGGTCTCGTCGAGGCGAACAGCGACGGGCAACGCAACCGCGGGCAAGCGCTGGATCGCCAGCGGAGCCGGCGGACCCGCTTCGGCGCGGGCGAAAACATAGAGCACGTCGTTGGGCCCGACCTGCTCGGCGAGGGCCGGGGCGATCGATACCGAGACATCGATGCCGGGCGACTTGGGGCCAGAGGGCTCCGCGGCTACCGGCGGGTGGTCGTGGCCGGCGTGAGGATCGGCACCGGGCGCTGCCGCCGGCACTTCCATTGCCGGCATGCCGAGCTGCTCGCGGGCGCTGTTGATCT
>JANJUH010000305.1 GCA_024710675.1 Lysobacterales bacterium | reverse complement strand
GTCGTTGGTGGGCTCGTCGAGCACCAGCAGGTTCGAGGGCCTGGCGAACAGGCGCGCCAGCAGCAGGCGGTTGCGCTCGCCACCCGAGAGCCGCGTGATCGGCGCGCGCGCCCTTTCGGGGCTGAACAGGAAGTCCTGCAGGTAGCCGAGCACATGCACGCGGCGGCCACCGATGTCGAGGAACTCCTGGCCCTCGGCGACGTTGTCGAGTGCGTTCCAGTCCTCGCGCAGCGTCGCGCGGTACTGGTCGAAATAGGCGACTTCGAGGTTGGTGCCGACGGTGATTTCGCCGGCATCCGGCGCGAGCTGGCCGAGCAGCAGGCGGATCAGCGTGGTCTTGCCGACACCATTCGGCCCGATGATGCCGACGCGGTCACCGCGCAGGATGGTGGTGGAGAAATCGCGCACCAGGCAGCGCCCGCCGATGGTCTTGCTGACGCCGATCGCGCGCAGCACGCGCTTGCCGGACTGCGCGGCCTCGGCGACCTCCAGTTTGGCCACGCCCTGCTGCTCGCGGCGCGCGGCGCGCTCGCGGCGCATCTGCTTCAAGGCCCGCACGCGGCCCTCGTTGCGCGTGCGCCGCGCCTCGATGCCCTGGCGGATCCAGACCTCCTCCTGCGCGAGTTTCCTGTCGAACAGCGCACGTTCCTGCGCCTCGGCATGGGCGCGCTCGGCCTTGCGCCGCAGGTAGTTGGCGTAGTCGCCCGGCCAACTGGTCAAACTGCCACGGTCGATTTCGACGATGCGCGTCGCCAGCGCCTGCAGGAAGGCACGGTCGTGGGTCACGAAGACGATCGCGCCGGGGTAATCGCGCAGGAAGCCCTCGAGCCAGGCGATCGCCTCGATGTCGAGATGGTTGGTCGGCTCGTCCAGCAGCAACAGCCCCGGATCCTGCAGCAGCGAAGCGGCCAGCAGCACGCGTCGCTTCATGCCGCCCGATAGCGTGTCGAATCCGGTGTCGGGATCGAGCCCGAGCCGCGCCACGGCCTGCCCGACGCGGCTCTCCAGGGTCCAGCCACGCGCGGCATCGATGGCCTCGTGCAGGGCGGCCATGCGCGTCGTGTCGCCGGTCTGGCTGGCGTGATGCCAGTCGGCGAGCAACTGACCCAGCTCGCCGGCACCGGCGGCGATCACGTCGTAGATGCTGCCGCCGAGATCGCGCGGCACCTCCTGCGCCATCCGCGCGATGCGCAGGCCCTCGGCGCGCACGATGCGGCCGTCGTCCGGCTTGATGTCACCGGCGATCAGGCGCAAGAGGGTCGACTTGCCCTCGCCGTTGCGCCCGACCACGCAGATGCGCTCGCCCGGCTCGATCGCGAGACCGGCCTCGTCGAGCAGCGGCGGGCCACCGACGGAATACTGGATGCGGTTCAGCGTGACGAGCGGCAAGGCGGGCAGTCCGGACAGCAGCGGGGCGCGCATTGTCCACGCTGCGGGGTGACGGGGGAACCGGGAAAGGCGCGGGACTCGGGACAATGCGGTGAGGCGTCATCGCGAGGGCCGCGCAGCGGCCCGTGGCGATCTCCGGCAGGCAAGATTGCTTCGCCCTTCGGGCTCGCAATGACGGTCCGCAAAGGACGCAAAGGCCACAATGGATGCGGACGGAGATTTGGTCCATCGGTAGGAGCGCCCTTGGGCGCGATGGGGCTCGCCGCGAGCCTTTTCGCGCGCAGAGCGCGCTCCTACACGTGCGGCGGATGCCCGGCTCGCGCCCCAAAAGGCCACCCAGCACATGAATCCCGCTTAACGGTGCCGCAGGGCGGGCCTCGGGCGACTGCCTGTTATCGTCTTCCCATGCTGCCCCTTCTTCGCCCATTGCTCTTCCTGCTGCTGTCCGCGCTGGCCCCAGCTGGGGTGGCTGGCCCGCCCCCGGCGACTGGCGAGCGCGCGCGCTTCGAGGCGATCGCCGGCGAGCCGGTGCCCGATGTGGCCTTTTTCCGCATCCACCAGTGGTTGCCGATCGACGAGTACGCGCTGGTGCTTTGGCTGGGGCGCGAGGAGCCTTACCTCGTCACCCTGCGCCACCGCTGTTTCGGCCTGACCAAGGAAACCGCGTTGCGCTTCGTCGAGTACCAGCGTCCGGGGCGCAACCGCTTGCGGGCCCGCTGGAGCCAGGTGCTGCTGTGGGATGGGCGCACCTGCCGGCTGTCTTCGATCCGTCCGCTCGATCCGGCGCTCCTGCGCGCCGATGGCGACACCCCCGCCAGCAGCGCCAGTGATGTGCTGGCCAATCCCGATCCGCGCCGCTTCGCGCCACTCGCTCCGGTCGCCAACCGCCCACCGCTTCGGCCCGAAGGCATCGCGGTTCCCGACCAGGGCGTCACCCTGGCCGCGCGCGTCGACGAGCAGGGTCGCGTCCGCGAGGTCAGCGTGGAGCGTTCCAGCGGCGAGCCATTGATGGACCAGGCGGCGGTTGCCGCCGTCCACGGCTGGCGTTTCGAGGCCCACCGTCCCGGCGAGCCCGAGCGGCCGGTGTGGGTGCGCATCGACGTCGAATTCGATTCCGATTGAGGTTTACGCCCGATGCGCATCCTGCTGGTCGAGGACGAGACCCACACCGCCGAGTTCGTGGCCCGCGGCCTGCGCGAGGTCGGCCACCGCGTCGACGTCGCCGGCAGCGGGCGCGACGGGCTTTTCCTGGCGACCACCGAGACCTTCGACCTGCTGATCCTCGACCGCATGCTGCCCGTCGTCGACGGCCTGACCATCCTGCGCACGCTGCGCGCCAGCCAGATCCACACACCGGCGCTGGTACTGAGCGCGTTGGCCGAGGTCGACCAGCGCGTCGAGGGCCTCAAGGCCGGCGCCGACGACTACCTGGTGAAGCCTTTCGCCCTGGTCGAGTTGCTGGCACGAGTCGAGGCCCTGCTGCGGCGTCCGGCCAGCAGCAGTACCGGGACCGAGGGCACGCTGCTGCGCGTCGCCGATCTCGAACTCGACCGCCTCGAGCGCACCGTCCGCCGCGGCGGCGAGCGCATCGAACTCAAGCCGCGCGAGTTCCAGCTCCTCGAATACCTGCTGCGCCACGCCGGCCAGGTGGTGACGCGGACCATGCTGCTGGAAGCGGTCTGGGACTATCACTTCGATCCCAGGACCAATGTGATCGATGTGCACGTCTCCAATCTGCGCGCCAAGATCGACCGCGGCAACACGATGCCCCTGATCCACACCGTGCGCGGGGTTGGTTACCGGCTCGGTCCTGCCGATGGCTGAAGCACGGCCCCCGCCGCTCAGGCGCAGCGTGTTCATGCGCCTGCTGGTGCTGTCGCCGCTGCTGGTCGCGGCAGTGGCGGCATTGCTGCTGTGGCCGAGCTGGCGCGAGGCCGTCGGCCACATCGAGGCCGAGCTGCGCGCCGCGATCGAGCGCGAAGGCTGGGACCTGCAGGTGGAGTTCCACGAGCACGGGATCGAGGGGCTCGTCGCCGCCATCGGCGAACGGGTGGAGCGCGAGCTGGACCCACGCGCCCGTTACCTGCTGCTGGACCGTGATCGCGAGCGCCTGGCCGGCAACCTGTCGCAATGGCCGCCCGACTTCAGCGCTGATGCCGAGGGCTATGGCCATTACGCCGAGGCCGCGGGCGGCGCGGTGGCGGCTCGCCGTCTCGAACTCTTCGGCGAACGCCTGCTGCTGGTCGGGCGGGTGTCGCCGGTCCCGGCCTTCGAATCCGCGCTCGCCAGGCGCCTGCTGCTGGCCGCCCTGTTGCTGACGGCGCTGGCCGCGCTGGCGACGCTGTGGTTCGCATGGCGCCTGCGGCGGCGACTGGGCTTGCTGCTGCACGAGGCCGAGGAGATCCGCCGTGGCGATCTCAGTCGCCGGCTCGTCGCCCGTGGTCGCGGTGACGAGATCGATGCCCTCACCGATGCCTTCAACCGCGCTTTCGGTGATCTCGAACGGCTGCTCAGCGGCGCCCGCGAAGTCGGCGCGCACCTCGCCCACGATCTCAGGCGACCACTGCAACATGCCCGCCGCGAGATCGAGGAAGCGCTGGCCGCGGCGCCCGCCGAAGGCCACGCTGCGCTCGAATCGGGCCTGGCGCGGCTGGACGAACTCGATGCCACCCTCGGCGCCCTGCTGCGCCTGGGGCGTATCGAAAGCGGCGGCCTCGGGCGCACCAACGAGCCGGTGCGCCTCGAGGAGGTCGTCGGCGACGCCATCGAACTGCTGGCCCCGCTGGCGGAAGCGCAAGGCAGGACGGTGGTGGCCCGGCTGCAGCCGTGCACGCTGGCCGGCGACCGTCACCTGCTGTTCCAGCTCGTGCAGAACCTGCTCGAGAACGCGATCCGCCACGGCCAGGGCAGCATCGAAGTCGGCACGCGGGAAGACGGCACGCTGTGGGTGCGTGACGAGGGGCCTGGCGTCGATCCCGCCGACCTGCCACGGCTGGGCGAGCGCTTCTATCGCGCCGATCCGGCCCGCGGCACCCCCGGCTCCGGCATCGGCCTGGCGCTCGCGCGTGCCATCGCCGAGGCCCACGGTTGCGTCTTGCGCTTCGAGAATCTGGATCCGGGCTTTCGGGTCAGTGTCTGTCGGGACCCGGGACCCGGGACCCAGGACCCGGTCGCAAGCAGCTCGCGGCAGGCTGGAGGCTAGACGGCACCCGCCCAGATCCGGCCGATGGCGGCCAGGTCGACATTGCCGCCGGACAGGATCACGCCGACGCGGCGGCCCCGGAAATGACCGGGATGGCGACGAATCGCCGCCAGCGGCGCCGCGCAACTGGGTTCGATGACGATCTTCAGGCGCTCGTAGACCAGTCGCAGCGCGGCCAGCACCTCGGCGTCGGAGACCGGCAGGATCTGCGTGCCCAGGCCTTTCAAGATCGCGAAATTCGGCGCACCGAGATCGGCGCGCAGGCCATCGCAAATCGTGTCGACACGGCTGTTCTTTTCGAGCTGGCCGCTCGCGAAACTGCGTGCGGCATCGTCGGCGCCTTCGGGTTCGGCGCCAAAGATCGCGATGCCTGGACACAAACCGGTCGCAGCGATCGCCGATCCCGCCAGCAGCCCACCGCCACTGATCGGCGCGACCAGGGCGTCCAGCGCCCCGACTTCGCGGATCAGCTCGAGCGCAGCCGTGCCCTGGCCGGCGATCACCCGCGCATCGGCAAAGGGATGGATCTCCTCGGCCCCGGTCTCGGCCACCACCTCGGCCAGCGTGGCGACGCGGGCATCGTGGTTCGGTGCGCAGAAGACCACGCGCCCGCCGTAGCGGCGCACGGACTCGACCTTGATCGCCACGGTGTCCTCGGGCATCACCGTATGGGCCGGAATGCCGCGCAGTCGCGCTGCCAGGGCCAGGGCCGCGGCGTGGTTGCCCGAGGAATGCGTGGCCACGCCGCGCGCTGCGGCGGCATCGGAGAGGCTGAAGACCGCGTTGGCAGCGCCCCGGAACTTGAAGGCACCGATGCGCTGGAAGTTCTCGCACATGAAGTGGAAATCTCAGCCGAGGTCTTCCTCGAGGCTGCGCGAGCGCATCACCGGCGTCTGCCGGGCGTAGGGAGCGATGCGACGGGCCGCGGCCCAGATTTCTGGCAAGCCGGGCGTGACGAGCTTCAACCGGATGCTCCGCTCAGGATCGGGGTTGCTGGCGGCGCAAGCGCACCAGCAACCCGAGGAAGATCAAGGCGTGCCCGCGCCAGGAACCGGCTCGCCGGCCGCTGCGTCACCTGATGCCGGTGCGCCGTCTTCGGTGGCAGGCGCCACTGGCGGCAGGCCCAGCGGGAGGTACACACGGGTCACGTTGACCATGACCGCTTCTTCCGTGCCTTCGGCCGCAGCGGCTACCGCGGTGCCGTCCGCCGGCGCCGCGTCGCCCGCGGCTGCCTCGCCCGCGGCTGCCTCGCCAGCAGCAGCCTCGCCTGCAGCAGCGGTCGCATCGACCGGCACCTTCGGCGCCTCGCGGTCCGGCAGGAACTCCTCGACCGCCTTGGCCGCCGGGTCGAACTCGAGGCCGTGCACGGTGGCATAGGCTTGCAGCTTCTCGAAGGTCATGTTGCTGCGGCGACGCTCGCCAACGTGTTCGGCCACCAGCACCTGTCCGCCGAGCGACTCCACCGCCTCGATCTCGTCGCGCAGCGGCACATCGTTGCGATCCACCGGCAAGGTCACGTCGTAACCCAGGCGATAACGCTCCTTCAGCGTCACGCGGATCTGCGGCTCGCCGGTCACGTTGAGCTTGTTGCGCTCGACGAAGGCGTTCAGTGCCTTCATCGTGTCCTCGACACCAACGGCCAGCTCGGGGAAGTCGGTGGCGCTGTAGACCTCGACCAGGCCCGCCAGCTTCAGCGCCGGACCGGCGGTCAGCTCGCGCTGCGTGATCGTGATGTCGCTGTAGTCACGCGGGTAGGCGCTCGACTCGAGCAGAGCCTTCAGGCGCATCAGGCCGTACTGGTAGTCCGAGCCGATCGACGAATCGAGATAACGGCCGCGCAGGCGCTCGACCGGGTTGCCGCCGAGTTCGACGTCGTAGCGCCACAGCACCTTCACGCCGAGGTCGCTGGAACCGATGTCGAAGGTCACCGTACCGGTGCGGCCCTCTTGCTGCCGATGCACCATCTTGACCAGCGAGGTGGGCGTGCTCTCGAGGATCTCCCAGCTACCCGCCCCAACCGCCTCGTTGCCGCTCCAGTCCATGCGCGCGCCCTGGCCGGTCTCCGGACCCGAGAAGGTGTAGCTGGCAGCATTGTCCTTCTTGTGCCACGGCGACCACTCGTTGAAGCGCTTGTAGCTGTTGAGCACGTCGAACACGTGACGCGCCGGGCGCTCGATGATGATCGACCGCTCGACCGTGCCGTGTCCCGGCAGGAACAGGCCGATCACCATGATCACCACGATCGTGATGACGACCGCGAGCAGGAACTCGATCAAGGAACGCATTATGGGAATCTCCCCGAAGAGGGCTGCCAAAGACGAAGGGCCGGAATGCTAATCGTTCTGCCCGGCCAACGCCACGGACGCGGGCAAGCGCCCGCGGAATGTTCAGGCAATGGAGGCGGCGTAGGCCTCGACATCGAGCAGGGCGTCGATCGCAGCGGCCTCGTCGGGAGTGATGACGAAGAGCCAACCCTCGCCCCAGGGATCGCCATTGACCGTCTCCGGCTTGTCGGCCAGTGCCTCGTTGACACGGGTCACGGTGCCGGCCACCGGACAATAGACATCCGAAGCCGCCTTGACCGACTCGACCACCGCGCAAGCGGCACCGCCATCGAAGTGCTTGCCGACCGCCGGCAGCTCGACGTACACCAGGTCACCGAGCAGGCCCTGGGCGTGATCGGAAATGCCGACGGTGACGCTGCCATCGGCTTCGCGCCGCGCCCACTCGTGCGACTTGAGGAACTTGAGGCCAGCGGGGATGGTGCTCATCGGCAGGATCTCCAGGGGTCGGGGAATCGGGCGGCAGCATAGCGCTGGTGGGGGTGGTTGGTGGTATCGGCCGAGTGGCAAAAGCGTCGGGAAGAATCCCGACCCATATCAGTCAGGGAGGGGCGGCAATGCGAGTCCCGAGTCCCGAGTCCCGCCCCCGTCACACCTGGGCCTTGCCCTCGCGCACGAACACCGGCTTGACGATGCGGACGGGCACCTGGCGGCCGCGGATGTCGACCGTGGCACCGGCGTCGCCGGCGGCGGCTGCCGGCACGCGGGCGAAGCCGATGGCCTTGCCGAGCGTGGGCGAGAAGGTTCCCGACAACACCACGCCCTCGCCCGCCGAGGTCAGCACCACCTGACCGTGGCGCAGCACGCCTTTCTCGTCCATCAGCAAGCCGACCAGCAGTCGCGGCACGCCGCCGCTGCGCTGCGCCTCGAGCGCCGCTCGACCGATGAAGTCGCGGTCCGCCGGATCGAAAGCCACCGTCCAGGCCAGGCCGGCTTCCAGCGGCGTGGTCTCCTCGTCCATGTCCTGGCCATAGAGGTTCATGCCGGCTTCCAGCCGCAGGGTGTCGCGCGCACCGAGGCCGCAGGGACGGACGCCAGCCGCCAGCAGGTCCTGCCAGAAAGCGGCGACACGGCCGGCCGGAACGATGACCTCGAAACCATCCTCGCCGGTGTAGCCGGTACGCGCGACGAAGAGACCGTCCGACTCAGCAGCCGCGAAACGGCCAAGCGCACCGATGCGTTCGCGGTCAGCCTCGGGCAGCAGCGCGAGCACGCGCGCACGCGCCTCGGGCCCCTGCACCGCGACCATCGCCAGATCGGAGCGCACGGTCACGCTGATGGCAAAGGCCTCGGCATGACGACGGATCCACGCGATGTCCTTGTCGCGCGTCGCCGCATTGACCACCACGCGGAAGTGGGATTCGTCGCGGAAGTAGACGATCAGGTCGTCGATGACACCGCCCTGCGCGTTGAGCATG
Organism: Lysobacterales bacterium; assembly: GCA_024710675.1. Classification (GTDB taxonomy): domain Bacteria; phylum Pseudomonadota; class Gammaproteobacteria; order Xanthomonadales; family SZUA-5; genus JANJUH01. Next base: position 6,139 of record JANJUH010000305.1, on the reverse strand, counting down.
CAGGAATACAGCGCCTTGCCCGAGACCTTGAGCTTGGCCACGTCATTGGCGAGAAGAAAGCGCAGGAATTCGCGGCAACGCCCGCCCGCCAGGTCGACCACGCACATGTGCGAGACATCGAACATGCCGGCCGTGCGCCGCACCGCATGGTGCTCGTCGATCTGGGACCCGTAATGCAAGGGCATGTCCCAGCCGCCGAAATCGACCATCCGGGCACCGAGTTCGAGGTGGTTGGCGTGCAGGGGCGTTTGGGCGGGCATGGCAGGCATCCGGAGGTGAGCGGCAGGCGCGCAGCATAGCGGGCGCCGACCGGCCGGGAGACGATCGGTCATTCACAGATCGTTGCATCAGGCGTACCCTGACGGCCCGGCATGTGGTCGCCACCGACCCGGCCAACTGCCCGTGGAGGCCTCCGCCATGCGCCAGTTGATTTTCGCCACGCTGCTCCTGCTCCCGGCCCTGGCGTCCAGCGCCGCCACGCCACCGCCGGTCGAGCACTTCTTCCGCCACCTCGAATTCCAGTCGATCCAGATTTCCCCGGATGGCCAGCACTTCGCGGCGACCGTGCCGGAAGAAGCAGGCCGTTCGCTGGTGGTGTTCCGCCGCGCCGACCGCAAGGTCACCGGGGTCGCCCGCTTCACCGACGCACGCGAGGTCAGCGCCTTCAGCTGGATTTCGGCCAATCGCATCGCCTTCACCATCACCGATCGCGTCGGCAGCCGTGTCGCGCCGGTGCCGCGCGGCGAGCTCTTCTTCATGAATGTCGAGGGCAAGGAGCGCGTGGCATACGCCGGCGGCAACCGCGTGACCCGCCTGGTGGCGCGCCTGCAGGACGACGACGATGCCGCCTATGTCATCGACAACGTGCCCAGCCAGCGCCGCGAGGAGGACGAGGCCTTCCTCTACAAGGTCAATCCGCGCAACGGCAAGTCGACGCGGATCGCCAGCTCACCGGTGCCGAACGCGACCTTCCTGGTCGATGTGCTGACCGGCCAGCCGGTGATGGCCTGGGGTTCGCGCGGCCATCGCCAGTCCGAGGTGCACACCTGGGACCGCGACCAGGAGTCCTGGCGCAAGATCTACGCCGAAGCCGAGGGTAAGGCCGTGATGATGCCGCGCGGCATGCACCCCGATGGCGTGCGCTTCTACGCGCTCATCAGTGCATCCGAGGGGCCGCACGGGCTGTACCTGATCTCGCCCGACGGCAGCCGTGAGCTGGTGGTGCGCGACGAGGTCTCGGATCCGACCGGCTTCGAGTCCTCGCTGGACGCACGCTCGCTGCTCGCGGTGGACTTCGCCGCCACCGGGCGCAAGCGCCACTACCTGCTGCCGGATCATCCCGACGCCAAGCTGCTGCAGGCGCTCGACCGCACCTTCCCGGGCCAGCGGGTCAGCTTCGTCAACGCCAGCCTCGATCGCCAGCTCGTGGTCTTCCTGGTGTCCGCCAGCCACAATCCCGGCGAGTTCTACCTGTACGATCGCGGCCAGAAGAAGGCGGAGTACCTCGCCGCGCGCGCCGAGTGGATCGATCCGGAGCTGCTCTCGCCCTCGCGCCCGATCCGCTACGAGGCGCGCGACGGCACCGCGATCCACGGCTGGCTGACCGTGCCCAAGGGCAGCTCTGGCAAGGACCTGCCGCTGGTGGTGCTGCCGCACGGCGGGCCGCACGGCGTGCACGACGACGGCTCCTACAATCCCGAGGTGCAGTTGTTGGCCAGCCGTGGCTATGCCGTGCTGCAACCGAATTTCCGTGGTTCCGGCGGCTTTGGCCAGGCTTTCGAGCGCGCCGGCTACCGCCGCTGGGGCACCGAGATGATGGATGACATCAGCGATGGCACGCAGTGGGCCATCGACGAGGGCATCGCCGATCCGGAGAGGGTCTGCATCGCAGGCGGCAGTTTCGGCGCCTACGCGGCACTGATGAGCGTTGCCCGCGAGCCGGATCGCTACCGCTGCGCGGTCGGGCTGTTCGGTGCCTACGACCTCGCGCTGTGGTACCGGCGCGGTGATGCCAAGGATTCCAGCTATGGCATCGACTACCTGGAGGAGGTGCTCGGCGACGACCGCGGCGTGCTCGGCCAACACTCGCCGGCGCAGCAGGCCAGCCGGATCAAGGCGCCGGTGATGCTGGTGGCCGGCGAGAAGGACCGGCGGGCACCGCCGGTGCAGAGCGAACGCATGGCCGAAGCCCTGCGCGAGGCGGGCAAGGGTGAGCTCATCGAGGTCTTCGAGATCGGCAAGGGCGAGGGCCACGGCTATTACGCGGTGGAGAACAACGCACGCCTGTACCGGCAGATGCTCGAGTTCCTGGACCGTCACATCGGCAAGCCGGACGGTTCCGGCTGAGCCTGCGGATCATGCCGGCAAGGGAACGCGCGGCGCGCGGCGGCCTGCTGGCGCTGGCGACGGCCACAGCGCTGCTCGCCGCGCCGCAGGCGCGTGCCGACTGGCAGCAGTCCTACCTCGACGGCAAGGCCGCGCTGGAATCGGCCGACTACGGGCGCGCCCGGGACTTGCTGGAGCGCGCCCTGCGCGAAGGGCCGCCGGCGGCTGCAGAACTGACGCTGGGCGGTCGCGAGCAGCCCTACGTGCCGCAGTTGCTGCTGGCGCAGGCGCACTTCGAGCTCGGCGAATGCGAGGCCATGCGTGCGCGCCTGGCCGAACCGGCGCTGCGCGCCGCGCTGGCCGGGCTACCCCGCGAAACCCGGCTGGCCGAGCGCCTGCGCTTCTGCAATCCACTGCTCGCGCAGACCAGCCCGGCGTCCACCACGGCACAGCCCGCCGACACCATTGCGGCGGCATCGGACCAGATGAGTTCGGAGTCCGCCACAACAGAGCAGCCGAAGGCGGCGGTCGCCACCGCCGGTCCGGTGCCCGCGGACAGCACAACCGCCGCGGCCGACTCGACGGCGCAGGCGAACGCCGACCCGTCGCCAGTCTTGCCGACACGCGCTGTAACGGACCAGCCTTCACCTGAGGTGGCAGCCAGTGCGCCGCGCGAGCCCGCCGCACCCGCAGTCGCCCCGGCGCCAGTCGCACCGGACGGGCCACCACCAGCGCCGACCGCGCTGCGAGTGCTGGCGGATGCCTACCTGGCCGGTGAACTGGATCGAGCGGCCGCAACCCGCGACACCGAACTGCCACGCGAAGCGCCGGCATTGGCCCATGCGCTTCTGCTGCGCGGCGCCGCGCGCTGGCATTTGCACTGGCACGGCGGCGGACGCGATGCCGGGCTGGCCGCGCGCGCGGATGCCGACCTCGGGCAGGCGCGCCGCCTGCACCCGGCCCTCGAGCCCATGAGCGCTGTTTTCAGCCCGCGCTTTCGCGCACATTACGCGAAGCTGTCGAAGGCACAAGGCGCTGCGGATCAGCGGTAGCCGGCCGCCCGCAGGTAGTCGTCGACGCTGACGGCATTGCCGAAATCCGCCTGCAGCGTCGCCGTGCCGCCCGCAGAGACGGCGGCAGCGAGTTCGCGGCGCGCCTCGCCGCCAGCGTCGCTGATCTCGACACGGTAATCACCCGCGGGCAGCTCGAGCAGCAGCGGCGTCGCCTCGGCACCCGCCGGGAGCCAGTCGCGCCCATCCGGCGAGCGCACCGCCAGCACGCGTCCCCACGGCCGCGCGTCGATGACGAGCACACCGGGCGCCGGCACCGGCGCTGGCGCCGCAATGATGGTCTCCGCCGCCACGGCTGACGGGTCTTGCGGTGGTAGCGGCCGTAACCACCACCAGCTCAGCGCGGCGACGAGCAGCACGCCCAGCGTCGCGACCAGCACGCTGTTGCGCCAGCCGGGACGGTGGGCCGACGGCGCAGGAACATCTGTTTCGCGGATCACCGCCGCCGGTGCTCCCACTGCGGGCGCCGTGGCAGGCACGCCCGCGGCGCCTAGCCGCTGTGCCAACAGCGGATCTGCCAGCAGCAAGGCCTCGATCATCGTCTCGACCCCACCGACATCGCGCGGGCGCTGCTCGCGATCCTTGGCCAGCAGCGCCTCCAGCAGCGGCTGCAAGCCGGCATACGGCGCCGGCAGGCGCGGCACATCGGCGCTCAGGTGCAGCATGCATACCGCCATAGCGCTGTCGGCCACGAAGGGCGGCTGTCCGACCAGCAGTTCGTGCAACATCGCCCCGAGCGCGTAGAGATCGGCACGCGCGTCGATCGGCTGCGCCTGGATCTGCTCGGGGGCCATGTACAAGGGTGTGCCGATGATCATGTGCGCGGTCGTGTGGCCTGGCCCCAGGTGGACGTCCCGGGCGATGCCGAAATCGGTCAATATCGGGGTATCGCCGCGCATCAGCACATTGCCGGGCTTGAGGTCGCGGTGGACGATGCCGACGGCATGCACCACCGCCATGGCTTCGAGCACCTGTCGGAACACCGCCCACGCCAATTCGGGCGCAAGGCCCACGTGCAGGCGGTCCGCCAGTGTTCCGCCGGCCACATACTCCATCGCCATGTAGGCCAGGCTGCCCGCACGGCCGACGTCGTACACCCCGCACAGGTTCTCGTGGCGCGACAGCCGCGCCAGCAAGCGGCCCTCGCGCAGGAAGCGCGCGAGAAATCGCTCGAAGTCGCCGTCACCCTGCCCACCCGGGCGCATGACCTTCAGCGCCACCTGCCTTTGCAGGGAAAGCTGCTCGGCGAGGTAAACGGTGGCCATGCCACCCCTCCCGAGCTCGCCGAGGATCCGGTAGCCAGCGATATCGGGAAGGTCGGCGCTCATGCTCATCCGCTTATCGTAACCCTTGGCCGGCAGCGGGCGGGACGACTGGCACTGGCCGCCGTGGTCAGCCGCGAGCACGCTGGAGCCGGCTCGAGCGAGAGAGGAGATCGATGACCGAAACGCTGCTCTACCTGCTGTCCGCGCTGCTGGTCCTGATCGGACTGGCCGGGGCGGTCCTGCCCGCACTGCCTGGGCTGCCGGTGATGTATGCGGGCTTGTTCCTGGCGGCGTGGACGGGAGGCTTCGAACAGGTCGGCTGGATCACGCTGCTCGTCGTCGGATTGCTGATGGTGGTGGCGACGCTGGTCGACCTGGTGGCTTCGCTGCTCGGGACCAAGCGGGTCGGTGCCAGCGGCCAGGCGGTGGCCGGCGCCGCGCTCGGCACCGTCGTCGGGATCTTCTTCGGCCTGCCAGGGCTGCTGCTGGGGCCTTTCGCCGGCGCCATCGTCGGCGAACTGATCGCCGGGCGCGACTTCAACCAGGCCACGCGCGCCGGCTTGGGCGCCTGGCTCGGCTTCCTGCTCGGCAGCATCGCCAAGCTGGCGCTGGGCTTCACGATGCTCGGCGTGTATGCGCTCGGTTGGCTGCTCGGCTGAGTGATGGGGCTGGGGACAGGGGGCTGGGGCGAGCGCGCGGGGAGCTTTCCCGATCGGGAGGCCAAGCGGGATACGCCGCCCGCAGCCGCCCCGATGTTTCCGGGAATGCGCACCCTTGCGACTGCCGCCGGGTCCCGATCCATGTGTTCACACCACATTCCGTGGCAGTTTATTCCAATGCGCCATCGCTGACCGGGAGTTCCCTCCGTGCACACCCTACTGCTCGCCGGCGCCCTGCCCTGGCTCGCCGCACAACCGCTGCCGATCGTTGTCGAATCGCATCCCGCCCTGGTGAGGACCGCTGCCAAGCTGCCCGCACCGGCGGTGCCTGCGGGCGAGGCAGAGATCCCGCTGCACGGCATGCAGGCCAGCATCGGCGCCGATGGTCGCGTCCGCTACCAGTGCGAGCAGGCCGGCGCCGTGCGCGATTTGCGCTTCGCACCCCCTGTTCGTGAGGAGGAGCGCTGAGATGCGAGGAATCCTCGTCAAACTGGTCGCGCTGCTTGCACTGCCCCTGCAACTGGCTGCCCAAGGCACCAGCCTGCCACCCGGCCAGCCGGTGTCCTTCACGCTGCCGGCGCAGGCCTACACCACCGCCCTGCACTTCGACGTCCCGGCCGGCGTGGATCGCTTTCGGGTCGAGCTGGAGAGCGTGACCCCCGGGGTCGACGTCGATCTGTTCCTGCGCCACGGCAGCGGTTTCACCGAGTTGACCGCCTATGGCCAGCCGCACTCGATCGAATCGCTGATCGACCAGTCGCAGTACTACTCGATCGGCGGCAACGACGAGGAGTTCATCGCGGTCGGTCGCAGCCAGAAG
>JANJUH010000302.1 GCA_024710675.1 Lysobacterales bacterium | reverse complement strand
AGCACCCGGAAGCCGCGCTCGATGTCGGCGAGTGCTTTGTAGCGCGCAACCACGTCGGCGCTGGGATGGGCTCCGGCGTCCAATGACGTGACGATGTACAGCTTGCCGTCGAAGGCCTCCGCCGCGGCGATGGCCTCGTCGTCGCGGTCGTAGTGGAACTGCTCGGCCTTCCAGTCGATGCGGTAGTACTTCGTCAGTTTGCGGTCGCGCAGTTCCTGCCGAAAGCGCGAGTAAGCACCGCGATCGCTGGCGCGCCGGCCCGGATCGGACTCCCCGGCATCCTGACGATCGAGCTTGCGCGCCAGGCGTTCACCCAGTGCCTCGGCCGCTTCCAGGCGCCGCGTGCGGGCGGACTTCTGCTCGGCGGCGCGGTCGGCATCGAAAGCCACCACCAGCCTGCGGCCGGCGAAGTGTCCTTCAGCCAGGCCGTTCTCGAAGCAGAGCGTGCGGTTGATCTCATGGAGATCGCCATAGCGGCGTGCCGGCAGCGCCATCACGAAGTCCACCTGGACCTGCGCCTTCTCACCGATCGCCTGCAGCCGATCGAGGTTCTCCAGGCTCAACAGACCCCGATCGGCGACCACGACCATCTGCCGCACCGGGAAGCGCTTCAGCACATGCCCGAGCATGCCCTCGACCGTCGTCGCCTCGCCGACATTGCCCGGCGCCACCGTGTGCAACAGCGGCAGACCGCAGGCACTCTGGACCACGCCTAGCACGAACTGGCGCGCCGCCGTGCCGGTGTCCTTGCTGTGGCCATGGCACACCAGTGGCCACTCGCCGTCGCTGTCCGACCCGCTGTAGCGCACCGTGGTGAGATCGTAGAACACCACCGCCAGCTCGCCATCGAGCAAGGGACGTACCTGCTCGCACACCACCTGTTCCACCGCATCGATCTCGTCGATCAGCACATCCATCGCGCGCAGCAACTGCTGGTGGGTCATGGCCGGACAATCCGGCATGGCGACGGTATCCAGCCACTCGAGCAGGCCGAGCTTGCTGCGCGGATCGGTCAGGCGATTGAACACCATGGCCCGCACCAGCGCTTCGGCCGAGAAGCGCCGGCGCGCACTGCGGAAGCAGCGATTCAGAGCCGTACCGAGGCCTAGCTGCTGCCAAAGCTGGTGCAGCGCGTAGAGATGCCCGAAGGCCTTGGCCGGCGCGAACTCAGCCCCCGCCGCCGAAGCCGGCGCCGCCTCGTCCGGCGCATAGCCCGCGGCGCGCTTCAGACCCCGGATCAAGGCATCGAGCGACCCCGGCCTGATGTCGTCGGCACGCATGAGATTGGCCACCACGCGCTGGCGCACCTTGCCCTCGTCGGTGCGATAGCCCTCGACGATCTGCAGGTAGCTGCGTCCACCGGAGCGGGAGATGCGGGTGTACATGCGCCACGACGATACGAGGCCGAAGAATCGATCTCAAGGCACGAATCTGAACAGACGTGACACAACAGCGGTTCGGGGAAATCGAGGGGTCAAGGGCAGCTAAGTGCCTGATCGAGCGAGGGACGCGGGCGCTTGATAGGGGCAAATCTTGGGGCGAAGTGTCGAACTTGAGAGCCCGCTTCCCGCTCGCGGGGAGAGGGTGTCACCACAGGGGGCGGGTGAAGGGCGCCCGCGAAGAAGCGCGCAAACCAGGCTCCGCGAGCACAAGCCTCACAATCCGGCCGCCACCCGTTTGCGTAGTCGCCGGGTTCCCCACGCCACCACCACCGCGATCACCGGGATCGACAAGGCCGCGATCAGGTCAGACGACACCTGGTGCCAGCCTTCCGAGGCCTTCGCCAGTAGCTTCACCAGTTGCGCGCCGTAGTAGGTCAGCACGACCACCGAGAGGCCTTCGACGGTTTCCTGCAGCAGCAACTGCAGTTTGGCACGCTGGTTCATCTGCGCCAGAAGTTCCTGGTTCTGGCGCTGCAATTCGATGTCGACACGCGTGCGCAAGAGCTGGCTGTTGCGGGCCACGCGGGCCGAGAGCTCGTCCTGGCGGCGCGCGATGGCCTCGCAGGTGCGCATGCCGGGCTGCAGGCGGCGCTGCATGAACTCGGCGAAGGTCGGAAAACCCGAGATGCGCGACTCGCGCAGCTCCTCGATGCGCTGCATCACCATGCCCTCATAGGCGCGCGAAGCACCGAAGCGAAAGGTGGTGCGCGCCACCGAGTGCTCGACCTCGGCCGCCAGCGCCGACAGCGTCGCCAGCGCCACCCGCTCGTCCTCGGGCGAGGCCGCACGGCCGATCTCGTCCATCAGCTCGGCCAGTTGCTGCTCACGGCGATAGAGCCAGCGCCCGGTTTCCTTGGCCACCGGCAAGCCCAGCAGCGCCATCATCCGGTAGGTCTCGATCTCGACCAGGCGCTGCACGGTGCGGCCGGTCTGGCGCTGGGTCATTGATTCGTTGAGCACCAGAAAGCGCGACAGACCGTTGTGGATCTTGAAGTCGCTGAAGACCCAGGCCGCCTGGTCGGCGATACGCGCAGCGACCATCGTGCGGCCGTTCGCGCCCAGGCCCGCCAGTACCGAATCCGGACTGGTCTCGACCGTCGGCCGCAGCTCGACCTGTGTCGCCACCATGAGCTGGCCGGGGATCCGCTGCATCCAGTCGCAGTACACGGCATCGAGGGCGCTGGCATCCGGGTCGAGCGCCTCGCCGGGCGCCAGCGCGCGGAAGAAGGTGTAGCTCGAGAACTCGGTATGGCGCTCCCAGCGCATCCGGAAACCCGGCGTCTCCAGCGTCAGGAAAGTCTCGGAGTTGTCGATCGCCGTGTACGGCAGGCTGCGGCACAGCTCGGCCAGGATCTCGGCCTCGCCGGCACTCGCATCGTCGTCGAGCTGGAACACCAGGTGCGTGACCAGCGCCGCCCCTTCCAGCGGCACCGGCGGCCGCGCATGGAACTCGATGTTGAGCCGCTGGCGAAGCGGGTGGTCGGCGAGATTGGCGAGTAGCAGGCGGGGATGCATGCACGGGGCCTCGGGCGGCAGCGGCGTGGTCGAGTGTAATGGGCCGGGATTGGGCTTGGGGCTCGGGAAGCAGCGGTCCAGCGGGGGCCTGCACAGCGCGAGACGGGTGGGTCGGGATTCATCCCGACGCTCTTGTTCCTGGTCTCCAGGAGCGTCCGGATGAATCCGGACCCACCGGATGAAGCCCGCCTCCCCAACAGGAATCATCCGGCCCGCAAGCACAAGGAGCCCCTGGACGCGGCACGGCCGATTGGAGCGCGAGCTCGGGCAGTGCAACCACCTGCTCGCCATCACGGCGGGCATCACCTATGCTGCGCCGACTTTGTGACCCAATGCGACACGATCCACATGCACTTGATGCTGCGAATGATGCTGTGGACCTGCCTCGGCCTCGGCGCGGCAAACCTGGCACAGGCAGCTCCTGTCGACACGCTGCGCTTCGAGCCGAATCCCTTGCGCCTCGAGGCTGGCGTGCCCGGCGACGGATTCGGCCGCTTCGTGGCCCTCGACGGGCCCCGCTACGCGATTTCGGCGTGGAATCACCAGCAAGCGCCGAGCCAGGTCATCGGCGCGGCCTACCTGGGACACCACGACGGAACGGGCTGGTCGGCGCCATTGCGCTTCGTGTTCGGTGACCCGGGCATCTTCTGCCACTTCGCCCAGAACGTGGCGGTCTCGGGCAACACGGCGGTGTTCGGGAGCTACTCGCGCGGCTTCGCTTGCCCTTCGGTGGGGCGCGTCGATGCCTTCGACTGGAACGGCAGTGCGTGGATCCCCGGGCTGATCGCTCCGCCACCCAATGCGACGAATGTCTTCGGCGTTTCGGTGGCCATCGACGGCGACCGCCTGGCGATCGGCGACAGCGGGGTTCAGCAGGTATCACTCTACCGGCGCCAGGGCGCGAACTGGTCGCTCGAGCAGCAGGTCGCGGCACCGATGCTGCCTGCGGGCAGTGGCTTCGGGAACGCCGTGGCCATCGCCGGCGATCTGCTGGTGGTGGCGGCCCCGTATGCACCGATCAACACCTTTCCCAAAGGTTCGGTGTCGATCTATCGGCGAAACACGGTCAGCGGGCTCTATGCGCTCGAGTACACCGAGATCATGGCGGATGGCGGCTTTCAGCCCCGTTTCGGCGAGGGCGGCGTGGCCACCGATGGCCAGCGCGTCGCGGCCACCGCGCCCGGCTATGCCATCGGCGATCGCCTGTTCACAGCCGAACCCGGCGCCGTCGTCGTCTACAGCCATGACGGCCAGCACTGGGCAAGGGAGGTGGTCCTGCCCTCCGAGGCCAGTTCGGTGCGTGACTTTGGCCATTCCGCTGACCTCGACGGCGATCATCTGGTCGTGGCAGCCCCCGTCCAGGGACGGGTGCGCATCTACTCGCGAGGCGCCAGCGGCTGGATCGAAACCGGGCAGCTCGATGCGCCATCCGGAACCCCGGATCACCTCGGTTCTGACATAACGCTTGATCC
>JANJUH010000284.1 GCA_024710675.1 Lysobacterales bacterium | reverse complement strand
GCCAACACGAGGAAGAAGCGGAGCAGCCATTCGCCCCGCCCCAACTTGCAGCTGCGCGCCCGCCTTCCCACGTTGCGCCCCATCGTGCCCGTGTCCTCCCTGCGACCTCAGTCTGCGCGCTTGCCGCCCGCCGCGACAGTGGCGACTCGCCCCGCAAGCCTCAGCGGCCGTCCAGGTAATACCAACGCCCCTCGATGCGACGAAAGCGGCTGCGCTCGTGCAGGCGTTGCGCGGAGCCGCCGCCGACCCGGCTGCGCGCGACGAACTCCACCTCGGCCTGGTCGGCGTCAATGGGCTGGTGCGTGACCACGCGCAGGCCCAGCCAGCGCCTCACGCCGGGCGGATCGAGCTCGAGCACGGGGGGACGGGTGTCGGGGTGCCAACTGGCGAGCAGGTAGTCCGTGAGCCCTAGCACGAAGGCACTGTAACGCGAGCGCATCAGCCGCTCGGCATCGGGCGCCGGCGCACCGGCGTGCAGCGGTGCACAGCACTCGCGGTAGGCGCGACCGGAGTCGCAGGGGCAGCGCTCGGGGGAGGACATGGCGGGTGGCGCCTTCGCAGCGATGGCCTGTGAGTCTGCACATCGGCTTGGGAGATGTCGCCGGGGACCGCCGTGGCGCGACCTTGACGCTCCCGGGCGGATTCTCTGGAAATCGACGCAGCGGAGACAGCACATGGACCAGGGCCGCGATCCCACCCTCGACTTCGACCCCGGTGTATGGCAACTCTTCGACCAGTATGTGCACGGGATCATCGACCGCCGCGCCTTCCTGCGCGGGGCGAGCCGCTTCGCGGTCGGCGCGATGACTGCACCAGCCATGCTCGCACTGCTGTCACCGCGCTTCGCCGAGGCACAGAAGGTCAAGCCGGATGACCAGCGCCTGCGCAGTGAATTCGCCGAGATCGACTCCCCGGACGGCAACGGCAGCGCCCGCGGCTACCTGGTTCGCCCGGCCAATTCCAACGGCAAGCTGCCGCTGGTGCTGGTCGCCCACGAAAACCGCGGCCTCAACCCGCACATCGAGGACATCGCCCGCCGCCTCGCGCTCGAGGGCTACCTGGTGCTGGCGCCCGACGCGCTGCATCCCAAGGGCGGCTATCCGGGCAACGAGGACGAGGCCCGGGCGGCCTTCCAGACGCTCGACCAGGCCAGGACCCGTGCCGACTTCCTGGCTGCCGCGCGCTGGCTGCTGACCCATCCCGATGGCAATGGTCGCCTCGGCGCCACCGGCTTTTGCTGGGGCGGCGGACTGGTCAACTGGCTGGCCACGCAAATGCCGGAACTCAAGGCAGCGGCACCGTACTACGGCATGGGCGCACCGCTCGAGGGCGTGCCGGCGATCAAGGCCGAACTGCTGGTGGTGCTCGCCGAGAACGACGAGCGCATCAACGCCGGCTGGCCCGCCTACGCCACCGCCCTCGATGCAGCCCAGGTGCGCTACCGGATGCTGCAGCCCAAGGGTACCCAACACGGCTTCAACAACGACACCACGCCGCGCTACAACGCGGAGGCAGCGGCGGAGGTCTGGGCGGAGACGCTCGCGCTGTTTGCGAGGGCCTTGAAGGGCTGACGACAAGCAGCAGGCTACGGTCTTGGTCGGAGCGCGCTGTCGCGACTTAGCCCTTGGACGCCCAACGCGCAGGCAGCCCGCGTAGGGTGTGGTGAACGAAGGGAACCGTACCGGCGGTGAAGCGGGAAGCTCGCGGCCAGACCTGAGCCCACGACGGTGCGGTTCGCTGCGCTCACCGGCACCCCGCGTCCGGCGAGAGGGTATCTCGTCGCATTCATTGACATTGCGCACACGCCCGCTATCGTTCTGAGCTGCCCTCGACGCCGCCGCGCATACCCATGACGATCCGAAACGTCACCGTGCTTCTTGCGCTGCTGGCCATGCAAGACCTCGCCGCTGCCACCTTCACGGTCGGCCCGGGTGGCACCCATGCCGATGTCGGATCGGCCTGGCAGGCGCTGGTCGCGGCGGGACCGGGCAACCATGAACTGCGCATCGCGGCGGGTGATTTCCCGATCAGCGCCGAACTGAGCCTGACAGTGGCCAGCGGCAGCAGTGTGGCGATCAGCGGCGGCTGGGACGGGAGCTTCCAGAATCGCAGCGGTGATCGGACGGCGACCCGGATTGCGGGCGCTGGGACGCATCGCTTGTTGAACCTGACAGTGCCGGGCGGGCAGATGGCGCTGGAGAACCTCAGCCTGGCGCAAGGCAGCGCGGATTACGGCGGCCTAGTTCTGGTGGATTCCTCGGCGACAGGACGAACCAGCCTGCAGCACCTCGCCTTTTCCGGCGGAACCGCCACCAGCTTCTCGGTCGGAGGCTGCCTCTACGCCGAGGCGCGCGAGAACTCAGCGATGGTGTTGACGCATGCCGTACTGAGCCATTGCCAGATCATCGACAGCCCGCAGGCACTCAACCCCGGCGGCAGTGCCATCCGCATCGCGGCAACGGAGACGGCCAGTCTCCAAGTCCGACACGTTAATGCCCACGACAACAACGCGCTACTGCAGGAAACCTACGCGCTCAACGGCGCCGCGGTTACCGTAACAGGCGACGATGCCTCCTCGACCCTGATCGAGGATCTGACTCTGCAGAACAACACGGTGACATGGCAGGGATCGCCAAGTCGCACGGCCGTGGCAGGCCTAGTGGTGCAGCCCTTCCTACGTTGGGGCCCCACGGGCCGCATCTCCGTAAGGCGCGTCGTAGCCAGTGGAAACCGATGTGCAAATTGCTCCACGGCTTACCAGGTCAGCGTCGGAACCATCGACGCTCAGCAGTTGACGGTCAGCGAACTGCTCGCCACCGATGGGCAGTTGGGTGTGCTGGTCGGGGTCGACCCCAGCCGCCCCATGAATCACCCGATCCAGCTGTCGAACCTGACCATCACCGGCCACTCAGTGGGCGGCTTGTGGGCTTCCTCTGGCGGATTCAACCCCATTCCACCTCCGACGACGGTCCGGATGAGCAACAGCGTGATGTACGCGAACACGCTCGACCTCTCTATCCAGGAAGGCGTCGTGATCGAACAAACCGCGAATTCGGTAGGCATCGACCCCCACTTCATCGACGCAGCCGGCGGCAACTTCCGGCTCGCCGACACCAGTCCGCTGATCGATGCCGGCAGCAATGCCGCGCCCGGCCTCGGCCCGCGCGACCTCGACAGCCTGCACCGGATCGAGGGCGCCAGCGTCGACAT
>JANJUH010000222.1 GCA_024710675.1 Lysobacterales bacterium | reverse complement strand
CCCGACATTGGATCTTGTGGGTCGGGATTCATCCCGACGCTCTTGCAGCGCGCCGGGGAGAGCATGGAGCGTCCGGATGAATCCGGATCCAGATGATCCGGACCCCGGAGACTTCCACGGCGGATCCGCAGCCACGCCGCGGATTCGCCCTACCGCACCCTGTCGATCACGATCTCGGCGCGGCCCGCTTCGCGCCAGGCGATGGCGGCACTGAGGCCTTCGAAGTCGCCGGGCTGTGGTGTGGCATTGCCGGACTTCGACACACGCGCGCCGATGACGACTTTCTCGAAGGTAGCCAGTGACATGCCCTGGACCATGCCCATGGTCTCGTCGAGGCGAACAGCGACGGGCAACGCAACCGCGGGCAGGCGCTGGATCGCCAGCGGAGCCGGCGGACCCGCTTCGGCGCGGGCGAACACATAGAGCACGTCGTTGGGCCCGATCTGTTCGGCGAGGGCCGGGGCGATCGATACCGAGACATCGATGCCGGGTGCCTTGGGGCCAGAGGGCTCCGCGGCTATCGGCGGGTGGTCGTGACCGGCATGAGGATCGGCGGCTGACGCTGCCGCCGGCACTTCCATTGCCGGCATGCCGAGCTGCTCGCGTGCGCTGTTGATCTGCATGGTGACGGCAGTGGCCGCGTCGGAGCCCGGCTCCAACAGCGGCAGCAACTTCTCCCACTGCACGATGGCGGCGGCGGCATCACCACCCTGCATGCGCGCCAGGCCCTTGAGGAACAGCGCGTTCTGGTTCTCGGCCTCGAGTTTCAAGGCTTCGTCGACCAGGCTCTCGGGCATGCCGACCAGGGTGCGCGGATTGCCGGCCAGACCCTTGGCCTCGGCCGCCTCGACCAGGAGGATCGCGTCGGGCGGCAGCAAGGCGCGCGCCTTGTCGAAGGCGGCATCGGCCGCCGCGAAGTTTTCGATCGCGCGGTAAGTGCGCGCCAGCAACGCCCAGCCCTCGCCGTCATCGGGATTGGCTTCGAGCTTTGCCTTCAGGCTGTCAGCGGCCTTGGCCAGATCCGGCGCCTGCGTGCTGGCATCGCCGCCGGCATGGCCGCCCGCGGCCGGGGCCACCACGCCCTAGAAAGCCATCGCATTGGGCGTGCCAATGAGCTCGTAGACCAGGTCGGTCGCGACCGGGATGACCAGGACCAGCAATACGGAGGTGATCACCGCACTCTTGGGCCGGGCAGCAACAGTGGCTGGTGCATCGATGACCGCCAGCGCTTCGGCCGACAGCGCATCGCGACGCCGCGCGAAGTCCTCATCGGAAACCAGCCCCGCCGCATGCGCGCTCTTCAGCGCATCGAGTTGCTCACGCAGCAACTGGGTACGTGTGGCCGCAGCAGAGCGCTCGCGGCGCAGCATCGGCCACACCACGAAAGCCAGGGCCAGAAGGACGGCCAGCGCCGACAACCACGGGAAAGCAGCGCTCACCAATCCTCCTCAGAACGGTTGGAAGCGGACGCCGGAGCCGGCGCCGCAGGAGCGGCGGCAGCGCGCCGACGCAGATGCACCAGCAGCGCCGCGCCGCCAAGTGCCAGGATCACGAAAGGCCCGAACCAGAGCAGCATGGTGCCGCCCTTGACCTCGGGCCGGTACAGCACGAACTCGCCGTAGCGATCGACCAGGAAGGCCTTGATCTCCTCGTCGCTCTTGCCGGCCTGCATCTGCCGGTGGATCTCCTGGCGCAATCCGCCAGCGACATTCGCATCGGAATCGGCAAGGCTCTGGTTTTGGCACTGCAGGCAGCGCAGTTCACGCAGCAGCTTCTGGTAACGCTGCTCCTCGGCGCGATCCTTGAACTCGAGCGGCTCGATGGCGGCCAGCGGAGCCGCGAAAGCAAGCAACACGAGTGCCAGGGACACGAACAAGGCTCCCAAGGAGCGCCGAGCCCCGCGGAGCATCGAACCCCGGGGCCCGGCCATCGAGTCCCGTGTCCCGAGTCCCGGGTCCCGCGCACCCATACGCTCAGGCAAATTGGTCATGGCGTCGTCTTCCCAGCCAGCAGCGGCAGTACCTTGGTCTCCATGTCCTCTGGCGTCAGGGGACCGATGTGCTTGTAGAGGATCGCGCCGTCGGCGGAGATCACGAAGCTCTCGGGCGCCGCAGTGACGCCGAAGTCGATGCCGATGCGGCCGTCCGGGTCATAGACGATCTCCTCGTAGGGATCGCCGAAGCGCTGCAACCAGGCCAGCGCATCGGCGCGCTCGTCCTTCCAGTTGAGGCCGACGAGCCGGATCTTGCCCTCGCGCGCGTAGCGCTCGAGCACCGGGTGCTCGACGCGGCAGCTCGGGCACCAGCTCGCGAAGACGTTGATCAGATATGGCTCGCCCGACAGCGAAGCCTTGCTGTGGGTCAGGTTCGGATCGCGCAACTCCGGTGCGGAGAACTCCGGTGCCGAGCGACCGACCAGCACCGAAGGCAGCACCTTCGGATCCTTGCCGATACCACTCCACAACAGCACGCCGATCAGCGCGAAGACCGCCAGCGGCAGGACGGCACCGAGCCTCATGCGCGCGCCGCCTCGGGCGTCGCCACCGGCGCTGGCGCGGTCTCGACATCCTTCGACGCCACCGTCTGGCGCAGACGCCGTTCGGCCGCGGCGATGAAGCCACCGAACATCATCAACAAGGCGCCCAGCCAGACCCAGCGGATCATCGGCTTGTAGTACAGGCGCACTGCCCAGGCCTGGCCACCATCGAGCGGTTCGCCCATCGCGATGTAGAAGTCGGCGAAGAAACCGGCGTCGATCGCGGCCTCGGTCATCACCTGCCCGCGCAGGTACTGGCGCTTCTGCGGATGCTGCTCGCTGAGCATCTTGTCGCCGCGCCAGATCTGGAACACGCCTTCGTCGGCAATGAAGTTGGGGCCTTCGTGGTGGCGCGCCTCGACGAAGCGCACCGTCAGCCCAGCCACCTCGACGCTGTCACCCGGCGCCATGCGCACATCGCGCTCGACATTCAGCGAGTCGGTCACCATCACGCCGACGACGAACATGCCGACGCCGAAGTGCGCGAGGCTCATGCCGACCATCTCGGCGGTGAAACGGCGTCCCGCAGGCGCGTTGCGCACGCGGCGGATCACGAAGGCGACAGTGCCGATCATCACGAAAGTGCCCGCCGCCACGCCGATCACCCGGTGCAGCGGCATGTCGCCCGCCGCCAGCCAGGTGATCACCCCGACCACCAGTGCCAGCGCCAGCGAGGTGCGCACCGCCAGCAGCAGCGCCCTCGGCTCGTCGCCGTTCCAGCGCGCAAAGGGCCCGAAGGGAACGAGCCAGATCAGTGGCGCCATCAGCACGAAGAACATCAGGCCGAAATACGGTGGGCCAACCGAAATCTTGCCCCAGTCCATCGCATCGGCGACCAGCGGATAGAGGGTGCCGATCAGCACCATCGCGCAGGCGGTCGCGAGCAGGATGTTGTTGGCCAGGAGCAGCGATTCGCGCGAGATCAGCGCCACCTGCGGGCCGGATTCGAGGCGGGGCGCGCGCAGCGCATAGAGCAACAGTGCACCGCCGGCGACGATCGCCAGGAAGATCAGGATGAAGGTGCCGCGCTCGGGATCGCTGGCGAAAGCGTGGACGCTGGTCAATACACCGGAGCGCACCAGGAAGGTGCCGAGCAGGCTCAGCGAAAAGGCGCTGATCGCCAGCAGCAGGGTCCAGCCGGCGAAGGTGCCGCGCTTCTCGGTCACCGCCTGCGAGTGGATGAGCGCGGTGCCGATCAGCCAGGGCATGAAGGAGGCGTTCTCGACCGGGTCCCAGAACCACCAGCCGCCCCAGCCGAGCTCGTAGTAGGCCCACCAGCTGCCGAGCGCGATGCCGAGCGTCAGGAAGCCCCAGGCCACATTGGTCCAGGGCCGCGACCAGCGCACCCACTGGCGATCCACCCGTCCTTCGAGGAGCGCGGCGATCGCGAAGGCAAAGGCCACGGCGAAACCGACGTAGCCCATGTACAGCATCGGCGGATGCACGATCAGGCCGAAGTCCTGCAGCAAGGGGTTCAGGTCGTTGCCATCGGCCAATGCGGGGATGTGGCGCTCGAAGGGATTGCTGGTGAAGGCGGTGAAAGCGATGAAACCGATCGAGATGATGCCCATCGTCGACAAGGTACGCGCCATGAACCGCAGGGGCAGCTTGTAGCTCAGGGCCGCCAGCGCCACCGTCCAGATCGACAGCGTCAGCACCCACAGGAGCAGCGAACCCTCGTGGCCGCCCCAGACCGCGCTCCAGCGGTAATGCATGGGCAACTGCGAGTTGGAGTTCTGCGCCACGTAGGCGATCGAGAAG